>JALVTI010000144.1 GCA_027035985.1 Aquificales bacterium
CCCCCTTGGGGTTCTCCTGTTCGAAAAATTCCACCTTTGGGAGGTTCTTTAAGACCTCCCTTACGACCTCCTTTCGGTGACCGATTATTATCCCGACCCTTTCGGGGTTTAAACCCTTAACCAAAGCCTCGTAGGGGAAGTAAACCATGGGCTTCCCCAAAAGGGGATGTATCACCTTGGGAAGCACGCTTTTGAAGCGGCTTCCCCTCCCTGCCGCGAGGATTACACCTATCATTGAGTTAAATAGTCTCCAAAAAGTGGGAGTGGATTTTCTTAACCTCACCGCCGAAGTCGACCATGGCGTGAACCCCTCGGGTGGAGATAACCTTTCCGACACCGAAAACGGGGTGTTTTACCTTTTGACCCACCTTTAGGTTCTTACCCTCCAAGGCGGGTTTTTTATACTTTTCTAGACCACTTTCGGTTTTTTCCACTTTTGAACCACCCGAGGGACTACTTTTTTTGGCACCCTTCGGCTGGTTGATGGAAACATCCAAACCGCTTTGGGTTTTTCTGAAATACCTCAAGTCCAATAGGTGTTTCGGTATCTCGCTCAAAAACCTCGAGGGTTTCCGGTCTATCTCCTTCCCGCTTTTGGTGTTTTTCTTCCTAACATAGGAGAGGTAGAGTTTCTCCTTAGCCCTCGTGACGGCAACGTAAAAGAGTCTCCTCTCCTCCTCGAGTTCCTCCGCATTTTCCAAGGCACTCCTGTGGGGGAAAACGCCCTCCTCCAACCTAGGTAAGAAAACGACCGAAAACTCCAACCCCTTTGAGGCGTGGACGGTCATAATCCTCACCCCGCGACCCCTGTCCTCCATCTCCGACTGCAAGAGTGCTATCAGTTGCAAAAAGTCGGCGAGAGTCTTGCCCTTACTTTGGGCGTTTCGGGTGAGCTTTAGGAAGTATTCGACGTTTTCCTGCCTCTCTTCGGGATTTTTCTCCTTATATAAATACTCGTAGTAGTCGATAGCGTTTATAAACTCCTCCAAGAGGTCGGCGTATCGATTTGGAACCTCTTGGGGTTTTACATTAACCAAAAACTGGAGGAGTTTGGTTAAGGGTTCCCTTATTTCGGGTTCGAGGTGGTAGGCGACCACCTTTAGGGTTTCGACCCAATCGGTTCGGTAATACTTCGATAGTGTCTTATAAACCTTCTCCCACTTTCGGTTGAAGAAGATTCTTAAAATCCTCTCGAAGGCTAGGTCGTCGGCGGGGTTGTGGAGGAACCTAAGGAGCGCCAAAACGTCCTTAATCTCTTTCCGCTCGTAAAATCTGGCTCCGCCCACTATCGTGTAGGGAATGCGCTCCTTTACGAAGGCTTTTTCTATCTTCTCCGTCAGATAGGAACTTCTGACCAAAACGGCTATATCCTTCAGGCGGTAACCCCTCTCCTTTAGGCGTTTGACCTCCTTTGCTATCCAAAGGGCTTCATCCTCTTCATTTTCAAACCTCCTCACGAGGGGTTTTTCCCCGAAATCCTTCTCCGTTTTGAGTTTTGGAATTAAATTAGCCCACTTGGGGTCGCAGTTTTCGATGATACAGTTGGCGATTTGGAGAATTACCCCCTTGGAGCGGTAGTTTTGCTCCAATTTGACCACTTTGGGGTTGAATTCCTCTTTAAACCTCAATATGTTTTCCGGTTTTGCACCCCTCCACTGGTATATAGCCTGATTGGGGTCTCCCACAACGCAGACGTTGTTTCTCGCCAGGAGCTTTATAAACTCGTATTGCACCGTATTGGTATCCTGATACTCGTCGACCAGGATGTATTGAAAGTGGTTTCTAAGTTTTTCCCGCGTAGCGGGGTCTTCCTTTAGGAGTTTCACAACATAAAAGAGTAAATCCCCAAAGTCGAGGGCGTTCAGCTCCCTAAGGCGCCTTTGGTAGGCTTCGAAAACATCCCAAAAGTCCTCTATTTGGTCTATCGAATAAAGGTTATCCTTGTAGGTGAAGAATTTACTCCCCTCCTTGTATTTCGATATAGCCTCCTCGTAGAGGTCGTCCTCGTATTCCACCTGCAGGGTTTTCAAAACCTGTTTTAAGACCCTTTTGGAGTCCTCCCTGTCGAGTATTACAAAGTCGGGTTTTATCCCTACTCTCTTCCCGGCGAGGCGTAAAATCTTGTTAGCCACCGAGTGGAAGGTTCCAACCCAAGGCAGGGAAACACCCAAAGTGTTTTTTATCCTCTCCTTTAGCTCCTTCGCCGCCTTGTTGGTGAAGGTTATGGCGAGTATTCGGCGGGGGTCGTAGCCATTTTTTATAAGATGCTCTATTTTGGCAACCAGCGTTTTTGTCTTTCCGCTCCCCGCACCGGCGACCACGAGGAGCGAACCGCCCAGATATTCGACCGCCTCCTTCTGTTGGGGGTTGAGTTCCGACACCACAAAGTGTTTATTTTTTAGGTCTTATTCCCCCAAAGGTTATGGCGAAAAACCGACACTTTAAAGGGTATCAAAAATTTTTCTCCGGTAGCGGTTTAGAAATTCCTTTCCCATTAAGGGAGTTGTTAAATAAAAAAAACGCAAAAGGGAAGCCTATTCCAATTCCCTCAAGACCTCCGAAAGGGTTTCGAGGAATATATCGTTCTCCTCCGGTTTGCCTACATTCACCCTCAGACACCCCTCGAGGTTTGGCAGATAGGAGACGTTCCTCACAAGCACACCCTTTTCCAACAACTTTTTGTGAACTAAATCCGCCCCAAATGGGGTTCTAAAGAGGAAAAAGTTCGCCCTCGAGGGGAAAACCTCGACATTTTCCAACCTTTGGAGTTCACCCAAAAGCCTTTCCCTTTCGGAGATAACTTGAGAGACCGCCCACTCGATAAATTCCCTTCCCTCGGTTAACACCACTTCGGCGATAACCTGGGAGGGATAAGTTACGTTAAAGGGGAGTTTTACCTTAAAGAGTTCCCTAACGAGGGACTCCTCCCCTATGAGGGCGCCCACCCTTAGGGAGGCGAGTCCTATTTTCGAGAGCGTTCGGAGGACGACTACATTTTCCCCCTTAAGGGCTTGGTCTTTGAAAGTCTCACCGCTAAAGTCGTAATAGGCTTCGTCGCTCACCATTAGGGGGACTCTCTTTCTAAGCCTTTCGAGTTTCTCCCTCGAAAATAGGTTCCCCGTGGGGTTGTTCGGATAGGAGACCCACAAAAGGGCGGGTCTGTAATTTTCGAGCACCTCGGAGGTTTTCTCCTCGTCTATATCCAAATCCCTTTGAAGGGGAATTTCGTAAACCGGTCTACCGACGGTGTCGGCGCAAACCCTATACATCGGAAAGGTTGGAATGGGATAGGCTACGCCTTCGTAGGGTTCGCCAACGGCTATGGTGAGGTTTAGGATAAGCTCGTCGGAGCCGTTCCCCAAGACGATATTTTCGGGAGAGACCTCCCAAATTTCGGCGAGTATCTCCCTCAGTCGGGAGGCGTAGGGGTCGGGATAGCGATTAAAGGGTATTTCGGCAACAGCCTTTTTAACCCTTTCTTTAAGCCAATCGGGGAGGTCGTAGGGCAGTTCGTTGGAAGATAGCTTAACCCTGGCGGGGGAGGTTTCGGTCTTATAAGCCTTTAGGTGGGTAATTCTCCTTGCGAACATCAAGAGTTCTATTAAAAGTCGACCCCTTAGAGGGTTGCGATAAATTGGAGACCCTCTAAAGGTAGGGCAAAATAATTCCCTTTAATGGCTGAAGAAATCCTCAAACTTTCGGCGGTAAAGCTGAGAGAAGAAATCCAAAAGGGAAATATAACCCCTACCGAGGTTGTGGAAACCTTTGCCAAAAGGATAGACCAGGTTGAGGAAAAGGTTAAAGCCTTTGTAACCCTTACGGTGGAAAGGGCTTACGAAGAGGCTAAAAACTACGACGGGAAGGGAAAATTAGCCGGCATTCCTATAGCGGTAAAGGACAACATCCTCACCTACGGGGTTAGAACTACTTGTTCCTCCAAAATGCTTGAAAACTTCGTAGCCCCCTACGATGCCACTGTAAGCGAGAAGCTCAAGAAGGAAGGGGCTATTCTCATAGGAAAGACCAATATGGACGAATTCGCCATGGGGTCGTCAACCGAATTTTCCGCCTTCGGGGCGACCAGAAACCCCTGGGATTTGGAGAGGGTTCCCGGAGGTTCTTCCGGCGGAAGCGCGGCGGTCGTTGCGGCGTTGATGTCCCCTATATCTCTCGGTTCGGACACCGGCGGTTCGATTAGACAGCCTGCGGCATTTTGCGGGGTTATAGGTCTAAAGCCTACCTATGGTCGGGTTTCCCGATACGGGCTTGTTGCCTTTGCGAGCTCCCTCGACCAGATAGGACCCTTCGGGCGCTACACCGAGGATGTCGCCCTCTTGCTCGAGGTTATAAGCGGACACGACCCCAGGGATAGCACCTCCGCCAAAAAAGAGGTTCCCGCCTATACGGAGGAGATTAGGAAACCTATAAAGGGATTAAAGGCGGGTATACCCAAGGAGATTTTCGAACTCGGTCTCAGCGGGGAGGTTAAAGAGATTTTCGAAAAATGGGTTGAAAGTCTCAAAGCCGAGGGTGTGGAGGTCGAGACGGTAGAACTCCCCATGCTGAAGTATGCAATTCCCATTTACTACATAATCGCAACTTCCGAGGCTAGCTCCAACCTCGCGAGATACGACGGCGTTCGCTACGGCTACCGCACCCCCGATTACAAGGACCTGCAGGAGATGTATACCAAAACGAGGGACGAGGGTTTCGGTGCAGAAGTGAAGCGGAGGATTATGCTCGGAACCTTCGCCCTATCGACCGGTTATTACGACGCCTACTACCTGAAGGCGAAAAAGATTCAAAGACTCCTTTACGAGGACTTTATAAAGGCTTTCCAAAAGGTGGATGTGATACTTACACCCACCACACCCACACCGGCGTTTAGGTTCGGTGAAAAACTCCAAAACCCGATAGACATGTATCTGTCGGACATATTCACCGTTTCGGTAAACCTCGCCACCCTACCGGCTGTAAGTGTCCCAATAGGTCTAACCAAAAACAACCTCCCCGTAGGGGGACAAATAATTGGTAGACCTTGGGAGGAATCCACCATATTGAGGGTATCCCGCGCGTGGGAAGAGATATCCAACTTCTCCCAATGGGTTCCCGAACTTTGATTCCTTCCTTCTTTAGAACTTTTTATTTCAACTCCATTGTTTGGGAATTTTAAGTTTATAAACACTTATTGGTTTACCCTTCTAAGTTTTTTCGTTTTGGAACCTATTTGTGGAATTCTGAAGGAAATTTTTTCCGTAGAAAGGATTTGTTGATTGTTTGAACCCTTTGTATGTGTCTTTAAATCCGATTTCACTAAAGGTTTTTGTTGAGTGAAGTGGATTTTAATCCCTTATAGGGACATAACAACAAGCTAAGGAAAGAAAAACCGCTTGTGGAGTATCTCTACTTGTTTCAATCTCTTATAGGGACATAAAAACCGTTGGACGCCAGCCCCCACGGAACCCGGCGCCAGTTTCAATCCCTTATAGGAACATAAAAACCCGATAAAAAACTTTACGAAATTTTGGATATAAAGCTGTTTCAATCCCTTATAGGGACATAAAAACTATCGATATTACTATCGATGCCATTTCTAATCTTTCGTTTCAATCCCTTATAGGAACTTAACAACAAGGCTAAAAACGAATTAGATGCCGTTTTAAAAGTGTTGTTTCAATCCCTTATAGGGACATAAAAACAGGGGATTTTCTCAATTGCGGGTAAAGAAAGTATTCGTTTCAATCCCTTATAGGGACATAAAAACCAACTTGAGTCCAACCCTATTAAGTTATCAAGGAACCTAGCCCTTACTTGGGTTTAAAGAATACCAAATTAACCTTAAAAGGTCAAGCAAAAATTGAATTTTTGGGTCAACCCTAAGTGGACATTAATTCCCTGGGATGTGCCATCTTGTTGGGACTCTAAAACAAAATCTAATCCTGCAAAAAGTTTTTGCCAACTTTCAACCCTTAACTTGTCATTAAATCTTAAGTCTGACCTTGTAAAGGTAAATGGAACTGGAAAATCCTGCAGGAGGTATTACTGAGGTTTTGGAACTTTTTTTGGGAAACCGCAAAAAATTGTGCATTATTCCCTTAGTGGACTATAATTTCGAATTGAAATCCAATAAATTTTAAGAAAAGAGGTTCAATCACATTAATTGGAGTTAGAAATTGTAATTTTTTTAAAGTAGGTAGGTGATAGATTCCGTTTCAATCCCTTATAGGGATATAGAAACATCAAAAAAAAGACCGGTATTTGGAAGCTCCCCGAATGGGGGAAATAAAGAAACCCATCGGGGAGCAAATTTTCCCTTAACCACCCCGTGTTTATTAAGTTTTATTTCAATCCCTTACAAGGGTTTAAAGAAATAGCGCTCCGCGGAGTGGTTCAAAGAGGTTTCAATTCCTTTTAGAGATTTTGAAAAGAAAAACAACACTGAAAGGAATTATTTCCCCTTTTGTCCTTTGAGGCTCTCCATCATTCTTAGTGACAACTTTAAAAGGAGGTGAAAAGATGAGACTACACTTTGTGTGGAAAGGTAAAGGCATCTACCTCAAGATGGAACTTTCCATTTCTTTATTCCTACTGCTGTGGTTAATATCCAACCACTTCCACTAAAGGGGGGAGTAAAAATCTCCCCTCTCCCCTCACAATTTGAGTTTACCCTTAAACTGTCTTTCCAATTCCCTTTTGAGAGCTTTTTCTTTGAGTTCCCTCCTAACGTCGGCTTTTTTCTTACCTTTAGCGACGGCTATTTCGACCTTAACCTTACCGTTTTTGAAGTAGAGCGAGAGCGGAATAATCGTATACCCCTTTTGTTCCACCTTACCGGCTAAACGCTGAATTTCCCTTTTGTGGAGAAGGAGTTTTCTCGTCCTCAAGGGGTCTATTTTCATTAAAGTGTTGTGCCTATAAGGGGGTATGTAGAGGTTGTATAACCAAGCCTCGCCGTTGACTATCTTTACGAAGCTATCCCTAAAGGAGACGTTGGGGTGTTCCCGCAGGGATTTTACCTCGGGACCCAGTAGGACTATACCCGCCTCGTATTTTTCGAGTATCTCGTAATCGCGCGGGGCTGTTTTGTTCTTCGCTATTATCTTTATACCGCTCTGCTTTGCCATGGTCTCTATTAAATTTAAAACCGATGCCCGCGCGAAGCGCGGGGATACGACTTAACCTTAAAAATTGATGACTCAAAAAGTGGTCAAAGAAGTCCTCCCCAACGGGGTAACCCTACTGATAAAACCTACGAAAGGTTTCGGAATAGTTTCGGTTCACACCTTTATAAGGGGTGGAATTTTGGACGAACCGGTTGCGGGTAGCACACATCTAACAACCTATCTCCTTTTGAAGGGTTCGAAAAATTACTCCAAAGAGAGGATTGCGGAAACCTTCGAGGACTACGGGGGAGGGATAGGGACGTCCACCACCGACGAGTATTCCCAAATAGAGTTCCTCACAAAGGTGGAGGGTTTAAGGGAAGGTCTCGCCGTTTTGAGGGATATACTCCTAAACCCGACCTTTCCCGAAGAAGACCTCGAGAGGGAGAAGAAAAACACGATTACCGCAATAAGGTCTAAAAAGGAACACCCCTTCCGCTATGCGTATTCGGAATTAAAAAAACTCACCTTTGCGGGAACGCCCTATGAAAGGGACACCTTAGGAGACGAGGAGAGTGTTAAAGAGATAACCCGCGAGGTGGTTCAAAATAGGTGGCAACAACTTTTGGAGGGGGGTAGGTTTGTCGTCTCCCTCGTCGGGGATATAGAGAATGTCGGGGAAACGTTAACCCTCCTAAGGGAGACCTTTAAGGATATTCCCGCAAAGGGTTTCCAATACCCCAAATACGACAAAAGGGTGGAAAGGGACGAACTTAAAACCCTAAAGAGGGAGGGAAGTCAGGCGACCATTATCTGCGCCTTCAACGCCCCCGATATATTTACCCCCGAATACTACGCCGGAAAGGTCTTCAACGCCGTCCTGGGCGACGGTTTTACCTCACTGCTGTTCAGGGAGCTTAGGGAAAAGAGGGGCTACGCCTACGCCACAACCTCTTTCTACCCCACGAAGATAAACATGCCCCGACTCTTTACCTACATAGGCACCTCGCCCGAAAAGGCGGATAGCGCCCTCGCCGATATGCTGAAGTTGACGACCGAATTCCCCTTCGGGAGGGAGGAGATAGAGATAGCGAAGAAGAAGATTATCGGCGATTGGCTTATGGACCACCAAACCCGCGCCCGTCAGGGTTGGTATCTCGGGTGGTTCGAAACGATAGGATTGGGCTACGAAACCGATTTCGTTTACACCGACCGCATTAGGGAGGTCAAAGATGAAGACGTTTTCCGCATAAGGGAGAAATACCTAAAACACCACCACTGTGTGGTCGTAAGACCTTAAGGTGCTCCCCTTTGAGGTTTTCCCCTTTAAACCAAACCTTTAGGGGAAGGAGAAAAAAATTTCCCCTCAACGTGCCATATCTAGACCCAAACTACCTATGGTGGAAAATGCCGATACAAACAGAACCACCTTGAGGTAATCTCCCCAGTTGTCGACAAAGTAGGGATAAATTCCCAAAAGGAGCACAACTACCGCGGAAACTATTAGGGATAAAACCGCGCTCGTCAAAAGGCGCAGTTGAAGAAAACCCAAAACGGTCTGTTTCGCCCACTGCCTTTGATTTCCGTAGCGGATGAAGAAGTTGGCAACCGCCAGAACGAAGAGGTATATAAACAGAATGTGGATAAAGGAGAGTTTGGTCGCAAGCTCCCAAATTTCGTCGCTCAAAGCCATCGTCAGCGCCACCACAACCGCACCCGCCAATTCCTGAAACAGGTCGTCTATGTGAAGGGTATCGGGTTCGTTCCTCTTGTGGAGTTCTTCTATTTCCTTTTCCAACACCTCCAATTGGTAGTTTAGGGTTTCCAGTTCCTTATCCAGTTTTTCCAACCTGTCTTCCTCCCCCATTAGGGTTTTTCAATTTTCGCCACTTAAAGGGTATGGTTTGCGGTTTTTCTCACCAAAAGAAGGGTTATAGAGAAATAGGGGAACGTAAAGAGGTTTGGTTTTATTTTCTCCTTTTGTAGCTTTCGGGCAATTCCCTCGGTTCGGGACCCAGATATTCGACTTCCTTTTCCTCGTCGAGGCGCTTGGAAAAGGGTTTTTCCATCGTGAGTTCCTCGTAAACGTGAGCCACCAAACCGGGGATTCGCCCGATAATAAAGAACCCCTTTCCGAGCCTCCAGTCGAAACCCATCTCCGAGGTTATAGCCGCTATTGCGCCGTCGACATTTAAAACGAGCCTTTTACCCTTGACCTTCTCTATAGCCTTTTCGACCTCGAGGGCAAATTCGCAGTATTTGCCGAAAAATCCGAGCTCCTTGGCTATTTCGAAAAGTTTTTTGGTTCGGGGGTCGAAATCTTTGTAAAACCTATGCCCGTAACCGGGAATTCTCCTTCCAGAGGAGAGGTATTCCTCAACCACCTTTAGGGGGTCTTTTTCCACATTCTCCTGAAGGAATTTCATAGCTCCTTCGAGGGCACCGCCGTGAGCCTCTCCGAACGCTAGCACACCCGCGCCGACTCCGACATTCATCGGGTTTCCGCCGCTTATTACCGCCCTCGCCGCTATGACCGAGGGTGGGGCTATCGAGTGTTCGACAACCGATACAAATATGGCGTCGAGCATTTTAGCCTCTTTTTCCGTAGGGAGTTCCCCCTTCAGGACGAGGTATATCGCCTCGGTAAAGGTCAGATTTCCGACCAGTTCCTCCAATCTGTAACCCCTAACGTAGGGTTCGTGTCCCTTGTGGAAACTTATGGCGGTTCTCCACTTTTTTCTCTCCATTAAGGGGAATTCTATTTTCGGTTTGGAAATCCTCTTGAAGGTCTGAGAAACTACCCAGACCTGTTGGAGGTCTTGAATTTTTCCCGATAAAAGGACATTTCTCCCCCGAAGGGGGGACATAATTTAAAAGACGTAAAAGCGTATGAGGGCGATACTCGTAGGGGTTTGGAAGAAAGGGGAAACCAAGGGAGAGGTCTATCAGTCGATTAACGAGCTCGGCGGTCTTGTCGAAGCCGTCGGCGGTAAGGTGTTGGGAAAACTCGTCCAAAAGAGGGATATACCCGACCCCTCCACCTATATAGGGAAGGGAAGGGTTGAGGATTTGAACCTCCTCGTGCAGGGAACCAAAGCCAACGCCGTTGTGTTCGACGACCCCCTCACCCCATCCCAGGTTAAGGAATTGGAAAAGAGACTCCGCGCGAAGGTTTTGGACAGGGCAGACCTCGTTTTGGAGATTTTTACCCGAAGGGCTAGGACTAAAGAGGCGAAGCTTCAGGTTGAGCTAGCGAAACTTCAGCACGAGCTTCCCCGCCTCTACGGAAAGGGTAAGGCTCTGTCTAGACAGGCGGGGGGTATCGGCGGAAGGGGTCCCGGTGAACAGGAGGCGGAGATAAGAAGGCGAATTCTGAAGAAGCGGATTCACAAGATAAAACAGGAGCTGGAGGAGGTCAAAAAGCGCCGTAGGGAGCAGAGGAAGAGACGGATAAAGGAGGTCTCCAAAGAAGGGGACTTCGTAAGGGTTGCAATAGTCGGGTATACCAACGTTGGGAAATCGACTTTGATGAAAGCCCTAACGGGTAGGGATGTGTTTAAAAAGAATATGCTCTTTGCGACGCTCGACACCACCACCTCTTCGAGGTATGTATATCCCGACCTAAAGGTTCTCTTTACCGACACCGTGGGGTTTATAAACAAACTCCCGACCGAACTTATAGAGGCTTTTAAGGCTACCCTCGAGGAGATAGAGGAGGCGGACATAATCCTCCACGTGGTCGACGCTTCCGACCCCAAATGGCTCGAAAAGATAGAGACCGTTAACGGGATACTCAAAAAGCTAAACCTCGAAGGGGTAAAGCAGATTTTGGTCTTCAACAAGGTGGACAGATTGGTATCCTCACCCGAGGAGGTCGAATTTTTAGACCACTCGATGTTGGTTTCCGATATACCCAACATCTACGTTTCGGCGGAAAAGAAGTGGAACATAAACGGGCTTTTAAATATGATTTACCGAACCGTAAAGGGTGAAAACGCCTTTCAATCCTTTCCCTCCTGATTGTCCTCTTCGAGTTTCTTAACAGCCCTATTCATCTCCTGATAGGCGTTTTTAAAACCGGCTACCACCCCGAGTAAAAACCCCACTATCAAACCCCACGGTTCGGTTTTGAAAAAGTGGTCGAAGAGATACCCCAAAAGGAGTCCCGCAATAATCCCGCCCACTATGTGGGTTCCCACCATAAAGGCGGAACCTTCGCGGGAGACGAACTTTAGGGAAAAGCGGAACTTAGCCATTAACCTTAATACTCTATGGTTTTCGGCTTCTTTCGGCGTAAAAAGGATAAGGATAAAAAAACCGGGGAACTAAAGGCGGGAGAACTTAGAAAACTCCTAAAGGAGGGTAAATACAAAGAAGTTGCCGACCTGCTAAAGGATAGATATAGGGAAAACAACGAATTTACGCAGATATACTTCGAAGCCCTCGTAAACCTCGGAAGGAGAGAAGAGGCTAAAAGGCTCCTCCAAGAGGTCGGAAAGGAAAATCTTCCTCCTTCGGCTGTTTTGAAATTAATAGAGGAACCCCCTAAAAAGGAGAGCCTTTTTGAAAAGTTCAAAAGGGGGTTGAAAAAAACCCGAGAACTCATAGGGTTGGGGAAATTCTTCGCCTCCCATAGGGAGCTGGACGAGGAATTTTTCGAGGAACTCGAAGAGCTTCTGATAAAACTCGATGTGGGAGTCGATACAGCCGTATCCCTCGTGGAGGAGATTAGAAAAAAACGGAACCAATTTAAGGATATAAATGAAGTCAAGGAATACCTAAAGAGGCGCTTTAAGGAAATCCTTTCCAAGTGTAGGGGTGAATTTAAACTCACCAAAAAACCTGCGGTGGTTCTCTTTGTCGGTGTGAACGGAAGCGGTAAGACCACCACCGTTGGAAAGCTGGCTTACAAGCTTGTAAGGGAGGGGAAGAAGGTTTTAATCGTTGCGGCGGATACCTTCCGCGCGGCGGCTACCGAACAGCTCAAAACTTGGGCTGAAAGGTCGGGTGCCGACTTCGTCGGGGATAAAGAGGGGGCAGACCCGGGAGCCGTTCTCTACAGGGGACTGCAGAAAGCCTTCGGTGAAAATTACGACGTCGTTTTGGTCGATACCGCCGGACGCCTCCACACGAAGGAACACCTCCTCAGGGAGATGCAAAAACTGGTAAAGGTGGTTAAGAAATTCGACACCGACCAGCCGGAGGAAGTCCTTTTGGTTCTGGACGCCACAATAGGGCAGAACTCGATAAATCAGGCTAAGCTATTCGCCTCCGCGGTGGATGTTACCGGTATAGTTTTAACGAAGTTGGACGGAACCGCCAAAGGCGGGGCGATAATCGCCATATGCAAAACCTTGGGTATTCCGGTCAAGTTTGTAGGGGTGGGTGAAGGAATAGAGGATTTGGAACCTTTCGATGTGGAAAAGTTTGTCGACGCCATGTTCGATTAATGCCTAAAGAGGGCGGCGATTTTCCCCCAAAATCCCCCTTTGGTTTCCCTCTTATAACCGTCCCTTAGGAGGTTTTCCAAAATTGTATCGGCATACCTAAAGAGGTCTTTGGGTATCTCTCCCATAGCCACCTTTGGGGAGTAGGGTATAAATCCCACCCCTTCGACGTGGATATTTTTGTGGAAACTCTTTGCGGACTTTTCCAAAACGTTCACCGTCTTTGTGTATTCCCTTTTATCCCTGACCTGGTTTACGACGGCGTAGTAGTAAGTCCTCCTGTAGTTGGAAAAAACAGTTTTTATAACCCCGTAGGCATCGATAATCGACATGATGTTGGGATTTAAGACCAATACCGGGTAATCGACCGAAGAGAAAATTAACTGGTTTATCTTGTGAATACCCGCCCCGAGGTCTATTAAAAAGTAGTCGTAATTATCGACGATAAACTCGTCCAATTTGTTGAGGAGCTCGACCGCCATTTTGGGGTCTAGGTGGAGTAGGTAATCGTTCCCGCTCCGCGGGGATATTAAATCGAAATTCCTATCTACAGGGGTGGTTATCTCGTCGAGGGTGGCGCTACCCTCGAAGTAATCTTCCAAATATTTTTGGGGTTTCACCCCGCTTAAGATGTAAAAATCGGGCAGACCCATATCGGCATCGAGAACCAAAACCTTCCCCTTTTCCGATAACCTTTTAGCCAAAAGGTAAGTTACTAAAGTTTTTCCTACCCCGCCTTTACCCCCTCCTATTGCTATATAGGGAATTTTTCTTAAACCCACCCCCTTTTCGAATAAAGCCAATTGCTTTTCCTTATCCATCTCTCCAAACCCTTTATTCCAAAATTAATTTCGCCAAATTGCTAGGAGTGGCGGGCATTATATTGTGGGGAACCTTTTGTCCATTGGTGAAGTAATACATGGGTAAAGAAATCTTTTCAATAGCGGAAAAAATGGCGCCCCTCTTATAAGTTTCATCCGCTTTTGTTAAGACTAAACCCTTTAAGGGATAACTCTTTAAGTGCTCGTAAATTTCTAAAACAACATCGGGGTGCATGTTGAAACTAACCGTTAGGAGAGGAATGAATTTTTCCTCTTCTAGGTCTCCCAAAATGTTAAAAATCTCCTTCCAACTGAGCTCATCGTAAACACTTCTTCCCGCGATGTCGATAAAGAGAAATTCCTTATCGGAAAAATCTTCAAGCGCCGTTTCAAAAGCCTTTTTGGTGTCCGCCTTGCGGAAGGGGATTTCTAAAACCTTTAAAAAGCTTTCGAGTCTTTGGGCACCACCGACTCTAAAAGTGTCCAAAGAAATAACTCCCACACTTCTTTGGTTGTTTAATACAAAATTCGACACTATTTTGGCGATAGTTGTAGTTTTTCCCACACCCGTGGGACCTATTAAAGCTATTACCTTCTGAGGGTCCTCATCTTCCAAACTTCTAAACTCGAAAAGTTTTTCCAATGCCTCACTTAAAGCCTTTTGGGGGGTATCCTTTAAATCGAATAGTTCCTGCTCTATATCGTAGCCCGTAGCCTCACGCAATATTTTTATTGCGAGCTTTTCGGGAAAAGCCTTTTCGTGAAGTATATCCAAAAGGTTTAAAGCTTCATCGCCCAATTGTGAGAGAAATTTTTTATCATCCTCCGAAAGGTTTTCTTTTTTCGCTCCAACTCTAATAGGTATCTTTTTTTCCTTAGTATTTTTGCTTAAGTCCTCTTTTAAAGATTGCAACTCCTTTTTAAGTTCCTCCAATTCCTTAAGAAGGATTTCCTCGACGACTTCTTTTTTAAACTCCTCCTTTTGTTCCTCTTCTTCCGTTTCCACCGGCTTGTCGGGAATTTCGATAATAACCTCCGTGAATTCCTTACCGAAGATGGGGATAAATGGTATCGGATACTTCTTAATGTGGTTAATTTCTATTACAACAAAGTTATTTCCGTAAAGTTTCCTCAGTTCTTCTTGGATTTCTACTATATCTTTGGACGGAAAAACCTTTCTGATAAGCATTGGAGTGAGATAAATTTTAAACGCCCAGTGGAGGCGGCGGGAATCGAACCCGCGTCCGGAGACGCCGGACCTCCGAGGCTCTACAGGCTTAGCCGGTGTTTTGTACCGCCTTGCGGGCGTCCACCGGCAAACTCCCGCAAGGGGTCCCGCCTGCGTTGTCGGCTTCACCCCCGGCGGGCAAGGGGTGAAGCCCCAGCGCCCAGGTTTGACGCCCTTAGGAAGCCGGGCGCAAGCTTCCTAAGGACGGGCTGCCGTCAATTAGGCAGCCATTGCGAGTTCAGCTTCGGGAGCTGTTGCTCTCGGCTGTTACGGGTGCCACCCGGCCTGCTCCTCGGGGTCCGACCTGTCCCCGTCGAAACCATGTCGCCCCCTACCGGGCTTCAAGGAACCTTCCGATTTCAATAGAAAAAATTAAACCCCCGAAGGGGCTTTGTTCTGACAAATGTCAAAAATTTTTTAGGCTGCGAGCGCCTCTTTAGCCTTTTCGACCAACTTGGCGAAAGCTTCGGGGTCTCTTACCGCTATGTCGGCGAGAACTTTCCTGTCGAGTTCGACGCCAGCCTTTTGCAAACCGTGGATAAACTTAGAGTAGTTCAGCCCGTGGGGTCTGACGGCGGCGTTAATCCGGGCAATCCATAGGCGCCTCATTTGGCGCTTCCTCAGGCGCCTGTGGACGTATTGGTAATAGAGGGCTTTCATTACGCCCTCTTTAGCCTTTCTATAGTTTTTCCTCCTACCGTAGAAACCCTTTGCGAGTTTGAGTATTTTTTTCTTTCTCCTTCTGGAGGAAGGTCCTTTGACACGCATAGCAAGGGGAGTTATTTTATCAAATTTCACCCGCAGAGGGCTAAAGAGTTATTAACCTATTCCTTTTAATGGAAAAGAAGGATAACACCCTTTCCGAGGATTTGCTCGAGATTTTAGCCTGTCCCCTCTGCAAGGGGGATATAGAATACGACCGCAGAAGGAATGTCCTAATCTGCCGCACCTGTAAGGTCTATTTCGAGATTATCGACGGTATCCCCGATATGGTTCCCGAGGACGCCAAACCTTTGGAGGAATTGAAAAATGAAGGATAACTAATGTAGAACTTTCCAAAGTTCTTTGAAACCGGAAATAAGGAATTCCGAAGCTATTGCTCCTACAATTAACCCCATTATACGAGTAGCTATTTTTAATCCAGTTACACCAATAAAATTAACAATAGTATAGCTATATCTAAGTGTTAAGTAAACCACTAGGGAAGATACTAGAATAGCACTTAGCAACAAACTTAGTGAGAATATATCGTTATACTTCGTTTTTAAAACTATCAAAGTTGTCAAGACTCCTGGACCAAAAAGTATAGGAATCCCTAGGGGGACAATTGAAATATCTTCTTTTTCTTTTGCTTCGTTAGACTCTTCTTTAGTATGTTTGGTATTGGAAATTTCTCCCTGAAGCATATCCAACGATAGTTTAAAAAGTAAGATACCTCCTATAACCTTAAGAGAAGGAAGATTTATTCCAAACAATTTAAAAATAAAATCACCTGCAAATATGGTTATTAAAGCAGCAATAAATACAGTTAGAGAAGTTTTCAAACTAATTTTTTTTACCTCATTTGGATTAGCTGTTTCGCCTAAGATTGAAACCATTATTGCTGCCGCGGCAAGAGGGTTAAGAATAGTTATTAACCCCAATGTGAAATAAAAAAATCTTTCCAAATATTGGAAAAAGTTGGTATCCATTATAGAATTGTCAAACATAGTTTGAACCCTCCAAATTTCATATTAAACTTCCAAAGGTTCCCTTATATAGTTCAAAGCCTCCGAAACGTGTTTGGTTTTAATACCTTCCTCCCCCTCGAGGTCGGCTATGGTTCTGCAGACCTTTAGGAGTTTGAAATAGCTCCTCGCACTCAGGTGGAGTTTTTCCATAGCCCTTTCTATCAAAACTTTCGCCGGTTTTTCCAAATTCAAAACCTCTTTGAGTTCGCTGTTATTAAGTTCCCCGTTGAACTTTCCGTTTGGGTTTCTCCTCTTTTGTATCTCTACCGCTCGGAGGACTCTCCTTTTAATCTCTTTTGAGCTCTCCTCTTGGAGGTCTTTCAAAAGTTCGGTCTCCTCTACGGGGTTAACCCAAATCTTTAGGTCTATCCTGTCCCAAAGGGGTGAGGAAATCTTTTTCAAATACCTCCTTATTTGGGAGGGTTTGCATACGCACTCCCTAAAGGGGTGTTTGTAATTTCCGCAAGGGCAGGGGTTTAGTGCGCTAACCCACAGAAACTTGGAAGGGAATTCCACCTTATACCCCGCGCGGCTTATCAAAACCTTTCCATCCTCCAAGGGTTGCCTTAAAACTTCGAGCACCTTGCGGTTGAATTCGGGAAGTTCGTCCATAAAGAGGACTCCCCTATGGGCTAAGGAGATTTCCCCCGGCATAGGGGTATTTCCACCGCCGATTATAGCCGCCTCCGATGCGGTGTAGTGGGGCGACCTAAAGGGTCTTTTGGTAATAAGTCCGTCGGTTAGCAAACCGGCCACGCTGTAGATTTGAGAGACCTCCAAGATTTCCCACTCCTCCATCGGCGGCATTATTGAGGGAATCCTCTTTGCCAGCATCGACTTACCGCTTCCCGGGGTGCCGACCATGGCGGCGTGGTGAAAGCCGGCGACCGCTATTTCTAAAACCCTCTTTGCCTGCCTTTGACCCTTCACATCGGCAAAGTCGAGGGGATAGTCCTCCTCCCCCGAAAGGTCTCTGTTCGAATACTCGACCCTTTTGAGGTTTCCGTTAACCAAATCTCCCAACGATGGAGCGGTATAGACCTCTATATCCCTTATGAGTTCCAGTTCTCCGACATTCCCCTTCGGGACGAAAAATTTTTTGAAACCCAACTTGCGGAGACCCAAAACGACGGTGAGAACCCCGCGAACCGCCCTAATCTCACCGCTCAGTGCCAGCTCTCCCAAAAACACAAAATCCCGATAGGGCTCTATATCGAAAATACCCTGCGATGCGAGTATGCCGAGGGCTATCGGTAGGTCGTAGAGGCTTCCCGCCTTGCGGCGGTCGGAGGGGGCGAGGTTAACCGTTATCCTCTTGGAGGGAAAGGTAAATCCGCTGTTCTTTATCGCGCTCCTGACCCGCTCCTTAGCCTCCTTTACCGCCGTATCCGCCAAGCCGACTATGTTGAAAAAGGGAAGACCGTTTGAGATATCGACCTGAACCTCAACGGGGTAAGTTTCCAAACCCAAAAACCCGCCGCTGTAGAGCTTTACAAACATTTCCCCAAAAGGTTATTTTGTAAAAACCCACCCCCACTTGCGGGAAATGTTAAGCTAACACCTCCGAGGGCGATGGTTTCAAATCTTCCCTGTCCCCTTTGGGTGGTGTTTTTATTATTCGTAGCCACAGCGGCGGGAGGTCTGAACCTATACCTATACCTCCTGTATAGGGAGAAAATTGCCGATTGCCTCGTCCACCGCGGGGGTATCGTTAAGCGGTTTCTCCTGGGAAGGGTATACGGTTATATCTCCTCTATCCTCTTCGGGGTTGCCTTTGTTTTCTCCCTCCTGCTGTTGGTCGCATCGGGGCATAAGACCCTCTATTGGTTTGCGTTCTTTAACTCCCTCGCGGTGGTTTTGCTATACCGACCCTTTAAAGGACTTCTTCTATCGGAGACCTACCCCGAGGTGGGTTTATATCTGATTTCGAAATACCTTCCTTGGGTGGTTTTGCTCCCACTAATACCCCTTTACGGATTTTACACCTTCAGCCATCTCCCTTTGGGGGAAATTATCCCGACACCCGATGCGGTCGAATATGAGAAGCACCTTTCGGAGGTCTATCTTCAAGGGTTCTCCTGCAAGTGGGTAGGTCTCTTTTTCTACCTCGCAAAGGTCTCCGATTACGCAATTTGGGGCCTTCAAATGGCTCTTTCCAACTATTTCCCGTCAGGTTTTAAGGTTTTCTCCGTCTATTTACTGCTAAAGGAGGGTTTCTCGGTATGGGCGATAAACGGGTTTCTGGCGAAACTCCTGGCGACGCTGGACGCGAGGAGATTTTAGAAAATAAAAACCCCGACGAAGGCGGGCGTAGACCTAAAAGAAAGGTAAAACTCTCGACCGTCTTCTGGTCGGTCTTTATAGGGTTGGCGCTCCTCTTTGCGGCGATAGAGGTTGCCTACAACCTTTTGGAGGAAAAAACTTCAAAAACTTTCCAAAAATTGGAGGGAAACAAAACCCTAACCCAAAAGGGTGAGCGGTTGAAGGAGGAAATCTTCCGCTTTTTGGAACAAAACAACAGACACGCCCTAAGGAGGGCTTGGGAAAAATCCATTCCCCAAATAGAGGAGCTAAAGCGGAGAAACCTCTCGGAGGTAAGGAATTACATAGACCGCAAGTTGGATTTTTACTTTAAAGTCCACATCTATTGGAACGACGGAATAGACCGTTTCCTCGACTGGCTATACTCCACAAAAACCCAATACTACCTAACCCTTTTAAAGGGTAAGGAGCTCGCCGAGAGGGGTATAAATTCGGTTGCAACCCGCCTCGCCAACAAGACCCTTTTTAACGCCACCCCCGAAGTTGCCCGATACATTGAAGAACACTTTTACAGGTTTGTCCTAAATCCCGAAGACCTACAGGGGTATATAAACCGCGAGATAGTCCCCTATATGGAGAAAAAGTTCTCCGAGTTCCAAAGGGAGGTCTTTAAAATTGTCGAGACCCGCTATAGGGAGGAGCTCCGAAATTTGACCTCCGAAAGGTTTGGAAACTCGACCGAAGTCCAAAGGGAGGTGGACGATTTCTTGAAGTCCCATAGCGGGGATTTGGAAAGTTTTTTCCTCCACAGGGTGAACGTAATTGCTACCATCAAAGTGGGTGAGGGTGCTGGTTTGGCGATAGCCTACAAGGTGTTAACCAAAATTTCGGCAAAGGTATCGGAAAAGATAGCCGTTAAAGTGGGTGAAAAGGTAGGTTCTAAGTTACTAAGTGCCGCGAGCGGTTTCACCGAAGGTTTAGCCCTCTGCGCTTGGGCGGGACCTTTCGACCTCGTTTGCGCCGTTGGGGGCGCGGTTATTACAACAATCGCCACCGACTACGCGATTAACAAAATCGACGAACACTTAACGAGGGAGAAAACGAAAAAACACCTTTTGGAGAATTTGAAGAAACTCCAAACCTCTTTAGGAAAATTGCTTTACGAGACCTACAAGGGTAAGGTTGAAGCCTTTGAAAACCGCCTCTCGGAGGAGTTTTATAAGGGGATACCCCTAAAGGAATTGGCAAAATAGGAAACCTCTCGGAGGGATAAGATATTTTCACTCGTTATGGGTGTGGGTAAGAAGATAAGGCTTAACAACGTTCTCAATCCCGAAACGGGTAAGACGATAATCGTCCCGATGGACCACGGCGTAAGCTCGGGTCCCATCGATGGGATAGTCAATATAAGGGAAGCCGTTCAGAGGGTTGCAAGGGGCGGAGCCGATGCGGTCGTCATCCACAAGGGTAATGTCCGCCTCGTTTTTGGAGATGGAAGAAAAAATATAGGACTGATAGTTCACATATCCGCCTCCACCGACTGGTCTCCCCGCAAAAACGACAAGGTTTTGGTCGGGGCTGTTGAGGAAGCCCTGAAGCTCGGCGCCGATATGGTTTCCATCCATGTAAATATGGGCGCCGAGGGCGAGAGGGAGATGCTCCGCGATTTCGGTATCGTCTCCCGCGCTTGCGAGGAGTGGCAAATTCCCCTATTGGCTATGATTTACGGAAGGGGTCCCAAGATAGAGAACCAATACGACCCCAAGGTTGTAGCCCACTGCGCCCGTCTCGGTGCGGAGCTCGGCGCCGATATAGTTAAAGTCCCCTACACCGGAGACCCGGAAACCTTCGCCAAAGTGGTTGAGGGTGCCGGCATACCGGTCGTTATAGCGGGCGGTCCCAAAATGAAGAGCGCCGAAGATGTTTTGAGAATGGTCGAAGGTGCGATTAAAGCCGGCGGAGCCGGACTTTCCATAGGTAGAAACGTCTTCCAAGCCGAAGACCCCGCAAAAATGGTCGCCGCCATGAGGGCTATAGTCCACGAGGGTAAAGGTGTAGAGGAAGCCCTTCAAATCTTGAGGGGTTAATTTTCCCCTCAAATAATTTTTTATCGCTGGGGTGGTTAGGTCTGTGGGAGAAGCCCTTAAGGAATTGGGAAAGCTCTTTAACAACCTTGCACTGCTGATAGCTGGTGCCCTTATAGTCCAACCGATGGTGAAGCATTACCTATCGGCAAAACTCCTATTGAAGGGTATTGTTGGCTTTATTCTCTTTACCTCCATAGGTTTCGTATTAATTTCAATAGGAGAAAACCTTAAGGGGGATAGCAGATGACTTTAGACCAAGTTTTGACCATTCTTATACTTGTGGGACTCGCAATAGGTATTCCCGCAATTTTGTTCGGACTGTGGGAACTAAAAAAACAGAAAACCAACCCTTAAAGGATACCTTCGAAATCTTCCTCCCTTTTGCGGAAAAAGGTTAAAACCGTATCCCCATAAGTGCGTTCGTCCTCTACCTCGAGACCTTTGGGGGTTAGGGGTTTTAGGTCAACCTTCTTGAAGTGTTCGACAATTAATAGACCTCCCTCGGATAGGTGTTCCACAACCTCCCTAAGGAGTTGTTTGTATTTGTCGTAATCGTAAGGTGGGTCGGCAAAAATTATGTCGTATTCCCCCAAACGGGGTAAAACCTTTAAAACGTCTCCGCTATAAACTTTCCCACTTTTGGTCTTTTTCTTTATATCCTCCGCCCTCTTTTTGTGTTTTTCTACAAAGGAGACTTTGGCACCCCTTCGTTCGGCTTCCAATCCTATCTGTCCCGTTCCCGCAAATAGGTCGAGAAAGTCGAGGTCTCTAATGTTCCCCAAAATGTTGAATAGTGCGTTTTTTACCAACCCCGTTGTGGGTTTGAGGTCTTTGAAACCTCTCCTCTTTTTGGACATTTCAAAAGGTTAATTTAGCTCCAACCCGAGGAGGGAAATTTTAGGAAGGGTTTTAATCCCGCGTTTGGCGGGCATTAGTGCAACTCTAAAAGGGATAGAGGACGAAGCCTTAGCAGAAACAGGGAGAAAGTCGCAATCCCGCGTTTAGCGGGCATTACTGCAACCCTTGGCTTTGAGGGTCGCATTACATCTAAGTTTTAGAATTGAAAAACCCCACAAATAGGTATATACATACCTCAAACCCGCATCGC
>JALVTI010000145.1 GCA_027035985.1 Aquificales bacterium
GGTCAACCCTATATTGACATTAATTTTCCGGGGTGTGCCCTTTCGTTGGAACTCTAAGGTGAAATCCAATCCTGCAAAAGTTTTTTGCCAACTTTCAATCCTTAACTTGTCATTAAATCTTGAGTCTGACCCTATAAAGGTTAACGGGATTTGTTTCAAACCCAAAGTTGGTGTTGAACCTTCGATAGACCTAGGGGTGGAGGGGAGAATTTAAAACCTTTAAAGGAGATGAGGGAAAAGGATTTACAGAAGTTGGAGCTTGGGAAAATTCTCGACCGCATAAAGGGGTATACCTCCTCACCCGCTACGGTGGATTACATAGATACCTTGAGACCCCACCGCTCGGAGATAAAGGTTAGGGAAGAGGTTAGGGATACCGAGACCTTTCTAAACCTTATAAGGAGTGGAATTAACTTCCCGATAGGGGATTTCGCCGATATCAGACCCTACCTAAAGCGCTCCAAAATCGAGGGTGCCGTTCTCTCGGTAAGGGAGCTTTTCGAAGTGCTAAAGGTAATAACCACCCTTCGGGTGGCTAAGGATTACCTAAAGAGGCTCTCTAAAGATTACCCAAACCTTAGGAAGTTTGAAAGTGAGATAGCCACCTTTAGGGATGTCGAAGGGGAACTCCGCCACGCAATAGACGACAAGGGACTTTTGAAGGATGAAGCTTCTTTCGAACTCGCATCGGTCAGGAAGCAGATTAGGAACCTCGAAAGGCAGATAGTGGAAAACCTCGAAAGGTTTATAGAGGAAAATCCCCGCCTCGTGGCGGATAGGGTTGTAACCCTCCGTCAGGGGAGGTATGTCGTAGCCTTAAAAACCTCCTACGCCAAGAGGTTGAGGGGTATAGCCCACGGGGTATCCTCTACGGGAAAGACGACCTTTTTCGAACCCGCCTTTGTGGTCGGTTTGAACAACCGCCTTGTGGAGTTAAAGGAGGCGGAAGAGCGCGAAATAAGGAAAGTTCTCAAATATCTAACCTCCGTTGTAGGAAAGCGGGCGGACGACCTCCTTAGGAGTTTTGAAGTTTTGGTTCACCTCGATTGGTTGCTCGCAAAGGCGAAATTCGGAAACGACATAGGCGGTAGATTTCCCGAACTGTCCCCTTCGGAGGTTAACTTAAGGAACACCAAACACCCCCTGTTGGTCTTGAATTTGGGAGACCAAAATGTGGTGCCGATAGATTTGATACTAGACTCCAAAAGTAGGGGATTGGTTATTACGGGTCCCAACACGGGTGGTAAGACGGTTGCCCTTAAAACGCTCGGGATAAATGTCCTGCTCTTCCAAATGGGTATCCCCATAATTTGTGACGAGGGGAGCAAACTAAGGGTCTTCGACAAGGTCTTTACCGATATAGGGGACGAACAGAATATCGAGCAGAACCTCTCCACCTTTGCGGGTCATATCAAAAATATCGCCGATTTCCTCTATAAGGTCGACAGCAATACCCTGGTGCTCCTCGACGAGCTGGGTGCGGGAACCGACCCGATCGAGGGTTCGGCTCTCGGTAGGGCGCTATTGGAGTATTTCGAAAAGCTAAACGCCTACGTTGTGGTAACCACCCACCACACCCCTATAAAGCTCTACGCCCTAGAAAGTCCCTATTACACCCCCGCGTCGGTATTGTTCGACGAGGAGACACTTAAGCCCCTCTATAGGTTCGCCTACAACACGGTGGGCGGTTCGCATGCCCTCGAGATTGCCTACAAGCTCGGTATTAGAAAGGACATTATCGAGAGGGCGCGCCAATACCTGCACGCCGAGGTTTCCGCCGAATACGAGAGGGCTACCCGACAGCTCCAAAAATACGCACAGGAATACCACCTCAAACTCAAAGAGGTTGAGGAATTAAAGAGAAAAATCGCCGAGAGTGAGGAAAAGGTTAGAAAACTTAAGGAGGAACTCGAAAGGGAGAAATTGCGCCGTTGGAAGGGAGCCCTTAAAGAGGCGGAGGATTTCTTAATAAAACTCAAATCGGAAGCCCTGAAAAAACTAGACCAAATAAAGGACAAAAAAGAGGCTGAAAAACTCCTCGAGGAACTTTCTAAAGAAGTCCGCCAAAAGAAGGAAAAACTCTCCCAAATAGAGGAGGTTAAAGAGGGAGAAAAATACCTCTATCGGGGTTCGGAGGTAAAGGTTCTCCAGGTGAAGGGGAAAAAGGTTCTCGTCCAAAGCGGGGCGCTAAAACTCTGGGTGTCGGTGTCCGACCTCGAAAAGCCCAAGCCTACCGAACCGATAAAATCCCCTCCCGAAAGGAAGGTCGAGGTTAAGGTCGAAAAGGGCGTTCCCAAGAAAAAGGGAATGGCGGAAATAGACCTAAGGGGTAAGACCGCCGACGAGGCGCGCGAGGAGTTAATCCGCTTTCTCGACAGGGCGCAGGTTTCGGGCGTGAAGCTCGTTCGTATCATCCACGGAATAGGAACGGGAGTCCTAAAGAAGGTCACCGAAGAGGTGCTTGAAGAAACCCCCTATGTGGCTTTTTACAGGGAGGGAACACCCCAAGAGGGTGGTGCGGGTGTAACAATAGCCCAATTGGAGTGAGAAAATGGGAGAAGCCCTTAAGGAGTTGGGAAAGACTTTCTACACTATTGCGGTGATTGTTTTGACCGCTACCGTTATACATCCTTGGGTTAAAGGAAAAGCATCCTTTTCCATGATATTAATAGGAGCTTTTCTATTTGTGGCTTTAATGATTTCCGGCTTTGACTTCATAACATTTGGGGAGAAATTAAAAAATAGGGAGGACTGAATATGGACTTTACCAAAACACTCCTATTTATGGGATTGGTTGCTCTGTTTACCGGTTGGGGATTCTTTATGCTTGCCTATTACCAGCTCAAGAGAAAGGAGAAAAAGTCCCACCAATAGAGGTTTAACATTTATAGACCCCTATAGGGGATTTTAATTTCTTTTTCATTTTGAGGAACCAAACCCTTTGTCTAAACCCACTTGGGGGATAAAATTGAAAACTCTCAACCCTACCCGTTCCCGATAAATCCCCTCTTCCCCTTAAGGGGATGCAAGGGGTGGAAACCTCGGGTGCCCCGAAAGGGGTCTCCTAGGGTGGGAACGGGGGGCAAAAAACCCGAGGAGGTAAAGCGATGGCTGTTGTATCTATGAAGGAACTGCTCGAGGCGGGTGTTCACTTCGGACACTCCAAGTCCCGTTGGAACCCCAAAATGAAGCCCTACATCTACGGGGTCAGAAACGGGATACACATCATCGACCTCACCAAAACGGTAGAGGCGCTCGAGAAGGCTTACAACTTCATCGTCAACGAGGTCGCCAAAGGTGCGGAAGTTCTCTTCGTCGGAACCAAGAAGCAGGCTAAACAGATAATCAAAGAGGAAGCGGAAAGGTGCGGCGCCTACTACGTAAACGAGCGTTGGGTCGGTGGATTGCTAACCAACTTCAAAACTGTTAGGAAATCCATTCTCAAACTCAAACTGCTCGAGAGGATGGAGGAAGAGGGCGTATTCGAAATTCTTCCCAAAAAGGAAGTTGCAAGGCTCCGCAGGAAGCTCCTAAAACTGCAAAAGCTCTACGGCGGTATCAAGGAGATGCAGAGAATTCCCGATATCCTCTGGATAGTGGATACCGTCAGGGAACACATCGCCGTTAGCGAAGGTAGGAAGCTTGGAATTCCCATAGTTGCAATTGCCGACACCAACTGCGACCCCGACCTAATCGACTACCCCATTCCCGGTAACGACGACGCCATTAAATCGATTAGGCTCCTCACCTCCAAAATAGCCGACGCCGTTCTCGAAGGTAAGAAACGCCGCGAGGCAGAAGGCGAAGGCGTCGTAGAGGAGCGCAAAGCAGTCGAAACCATCGAAGAGAGCGAAAAACGTCTCTTCGAAGAGGCTATGAAGATGTCCGAAAAATACGCCGACCTCGACCGCGACAGCAACGTCGAGGAGTAATCTTTCCCCTTATGTCCCTCTCTTCCCTTTACAAATTCGCTTTGCGCCTAAAGGGGAGGGGTTTTTCGCTTTCCCCCAAAGAGGTCGAATTCTTAAAAAGTCTCCTCTCGGAGTTCGACGAGGAATTTATAAAGGAAACCCTAAAGAGGTGCTTTGAGGAGGTCATTCCACCCTCGGAGAGGGAAAGGAGTTCCCTCCTTAGGTGTAGGAAACTTTTTGCGAAACCCAAAGGTGGTGGCGTTTATTACAACCCCAAACCGGTGGAGAGGGATTTAAAGGAGTTAATCCGACAATTGGAACCCCAAAAGAGGGAGCTCCTAAAGGGGGAACTCGAGAGATACAAACGCCTAAAGGGGCGTGTATCGAAGGAAGAACTTTTGGGGTATTTGAAAATCCTCCTGCGCAAGTACCTTTAAAACTCACACCTGGTGAAGGTTAAAAAGAGGTGAACCTTTACCCCTTGGGGTGTCGTAAAGACCACATCTCCACCACCGTAGGTGGGAACTAGTTTTTCCCCTTTTTGGAGGAGGTAGCATTTCGGTTGCAGGTCGAAGGTTTTCGTCCCTTTTTCACTTTCGAAGGAGATAATTCTTCCACCCCTATACCAAAAGGTGGTTTGGAGTTTTAATTTCACCTCGCTGTGGACGGTTTCGGTTATGTGAACTCCCGAAAAGAGTTTGTGTTTTTTTACCTTTGGCGGTAGGTAGAAAAACATTTTTAGCCTGTAAATGTTGTTTCCCAAACTCTCTACGGTGTAATCCCGGAGGGGAATGTTTCCCCCCTCGCTTTCGGCAAAGGATTTCGTCTCTATCAGAAAGTCTATAGCCCTATCGGGAAACTTTTGGTTTAACCCTTCGAGGGTTAACGCAAT
>JALVTI010000146.1 GCA_027035985.1 Aquificales bacterium
TAGTCCCCCACTACGCGATGAGCGGCGGAACGCTCATAGCCCTCGCGGCGGACAAGATTATTATGGACAAACACGCCGTTTTGGGACCCGTAGACCCCCAATTAGGACAGATGCCGGCGGCTTCCATTAAGAAGGCTGTCGAAACCAAACCGGTGGAGAAGCTCGAAGACCAAACCCTAATCCTCGGAGACGTAGCCGAGAAAGCCCTAAAGCAGATGTATGACTACGTTTACAACCTCCTCCTCAAGAAGGGTTATTCCGAAGAGGTCGCAAAGAGGGTTGCCGAAGACTTTTCCCAAGGAAAGTGGACTCACGATTACCCCTTGACCTACGACCTACTTAAGGAGTACGGGCTTAGGGTCTCCACCGATGTGCCGGAGGAGGTCTACGAGCTGATGGAACTCTACCCCCAACCGAAGCAAAACGCCGTCCCCTCGGTGCAATACATACCGGTTCCCTACAAAAAGGAAACCAGAGTGGGGAACGGTTAAAACTTCTCCCTTTAGGGGTCTCTACTTTACCCTTATCACCCTTTCGGTTTCGTCTATTTCGAAAACGTCCCCCAAAAAGTGTTTTACAACCTCTATATTCGTCCTTAGGTGGTCGGTAAATTGGGGAACTCTTATCTCCCCACCGGCGAGGGCGAGAATGGGGATTAGGTGGTCTGCCAGGTGGCGGTCGACCGTTGCGCCGCTCTCCCAATCTTCGACCAGTTTTTGCGCCGCCTCCCTTCCCACAATCTCGGCGAATTTCCCCTTCTTTCCGAGCGAATCGGCTCCCAAAATGTTGCCCCTATCGTCGGTAAGCCAGAGGGTAATGGAGGTGCCTATACTGTCGGCGTCGACGTAAAAGTTCATAACCGACGCCTTTCGGTTCCACCGCTCCTTTAGGTATTCGACGACACCGAGGCGCTGACGCTCGGCGACCTTCCTCTCCTGCAGAAACTTGTGGGCTACCGATATACCGCGAATCTTTTTTAAAGTCCCCTGCGCGGTCTTGTCGAATTTCAAAAGGCTCCTAACGTAGGTCTTTATCTCCTCTACCCCGAAAAGGTGGTATTGGAGTCTGCTCTCCACCTGGAGGGAGACGTATCCCCCACCTTCGGGGTAAAAACCCCTCCTTATCACCCTAAAGGAGACCCTGTTCGCCAAAGGCTCCAAATGGGGTAGGAAGACATTTTGAACCCAGTCGACGGTCGGCGCGTTCGGAACGTCCGTTCCACCTTTCACCGCTATTAGGAACCTCTTGGGGACGAAAAACGCCAAAGGCAACACCGTTTGGAAGAAGAGTGAAACACTCGCCGCCGTTTCGAGGTTTATCCTATAAGCCCCGCTTTTGAGGGTTTTCGGTTCGAAAATCAGGTGAGTAGAACCTTCATAAGCACCCTCCACATAGGCGTTGGTTATGTATTGGAGGGCTTTAACCACACCGAGGTGCTGTTTTTTCAAACCCTTCGGGTCGCGCTTTGCGCGGATATTCTTTATCTCGATAGGAACGCCGAGGAGGGAACTCATAAAAAGGGCGGTTCTCACTATCTGCCCGCCACCCTCCCCAATAGAGCCGTCTATTACCAAGCGGGACATGGAAGTTTATTATTTCCACTACTTTTGCTATTTCCCCGCAAGAGGATTACTTCCAACACCCGGGTAATATATTCCGTCCCCCTTTGGAAGCCGATAGACCACCATTAAACTCTTTTTGGAAAAATGGAACTCTGGAACCTCTTTAGAGGATTGGAACTAAACTTTACCCCCACCTTGGAGAGGATAGAAAAAGCCCTAAGGGAGTTGGGAAATCCGCAGGACGCTTACCCCTCGGTGCTTATTGGCGGAACGAACGGAAAGGGGTCGGTATCCGCCTTTCTCGAGAGTCTTTACCGCCACCACGGGCTAAAGACGGGGCGGTTTGTATCCCCCCACCTGGTGGACGAAACGGAGCGCTGGAGAATAAACAACGTTCCGATAACGGAGGAGACCTTAAGGGGGTATATAAAACGAGTAAAACCTTTAATGGAAAAGCATAAACTCACCTACTTCGAAAGTGCCCTCCTCATAGCGACTCTCCTCTTTAAGGAGGAAGGGGTCGATATAGCGGTGGTGGAGGTCGGTCTGGGGGGAAGGTGGGACGCGACAAAGGTTCACAAACCCCTAGCTACAGCCATAACGAATGTAGGTTTAGACCACACCAAGTGGCTCGGCGAAACGCTCGAAGAGATTGCCGACGACAAGACGGAGCTTATATACCCCAATACGCCCGTTATTCTGGGAACCGACGAGGAACCCCTATATTCCATAGCAAGGAAAAAAGCCGCTTCGCGGAACTCTCCCCTCATAGTTGCAAATAGGGACTACACCTTTAAAGGGGAGGTTGAATTTCCCAAAACCCTCCTAAGGGATTACCGATACAAAAACTTTCTTTTGGAGGAATCTCAGCTCGGGCTTTACGGGGCTAAGCAGGTGCAAAACGCCGCGCAGGCGCTGACGATTTTCCTCGAAACCGCCCCCCGTTTGGGGATAAAACCCGACCTCCAAAAGGTCAAAGATGCCCTAAAAAACACCCGTTGGGAGGGGAGGTTCGAAATCGTTGGGGAAAACCCCCTTTTGGTGCTCGACGGGGCTCACAACCTCCACGCCTTGAGGAGAACGCTTAAAGACCTCAAAACCCTCCCGAGGTTTCCCTTTATCGTCTACGGCACCATGAGGGATAAAGATTGGAAAGACCAAATGGCGTTGATAAGAAAATACACCGACCGCATAGGGTTGGTGGAGGTAAATTACCACCGTTCGGAGGAACTCGAAAATCTGTTCGCCCACGCGGTGGAGCTCGGCTTTAGGGAGATAAGAACCTACAAGGGGGTAAAGGAGATGCTCGAGTCCCTCGAAGGGGACACGGCAATTCTCGGCTCCCTCTACCTCATAGGGGAGGTGAAGAGATACCTAACCCAAAAGGGAGAGGAGTAAATTCCCCACCATTCGGCGGATTACCTTATACTCCCCGAGTCGCCTGCGGAGTTCCTTTTCCAGATAGGCTATGGTGGTGAGGTTTTGGGGCGAGCGCGCGTCCCTGAGGGAGCGGTTTGCGAAAAATACCGCGATAGCGGCTCCCCTTTCCAATATTTCTTTCGACAGATTTCTATCCCCGCCGTGCGGGATTTCGAGGCGTGCTAGACCGCCCAAGGGGTCGCCAAAACCCCCGTGGGAATTGTCGCCACCGATACGCACATACCCCCCCACTTTGGAAACCTTTCTGTCGATAAACCCCTTATCGGATAGGGTTTTAACACCCTCCTCGAAGAGGAAAAAGGGCGTTCTGTAGCCCCTTTTTAGGGTAAAGAGGTGCTTTTCGAACCCCTTTAGGTAGAAGTATTTAGCCTCCTTTACCAGATAGACCACATTTGGAAGAAACTTTTTTAGTTTGACCGGTCCATCCATCACAACCGGTGTTTCCCCGTCGTCGGTCTCCCTAAAGGTGGACACCTCTAGCTTTTTCATCAAAAGGTTTCCGTATTCCGAAATCTCCGCTATGGGGGACCTTACCGTTTTGAACTCCAAGAGTCCGCCGTCGGTTTCGAGCCTCCATGAGGGAGGGATTTCGACGCCCTCCGCGTTGTGGACGAAGAACCTTTCAACCTTCCAGAGGAGCAGTCTATATTCCGGTCTTACCCCCGAGAGGTCTACCTCCACCACCCCCGCACCGAGGGAGAGGAATATCCCCTCACCCGCAAAGCGGTTGCCGTCGAAGATGTTGACCCTATACTCGGTTCTCCTAACACCGTCCACAAACCTTATTCGGGGAGGGATACTTTCGGAGACCTCCAAGGGGTTCCAGCTTTCGGTCTCCCAATAGGGGTCTTTAATTTCGAGAAACCTCTTAGAGGGTTTCGACTCTTCCCTATCCTCCCCCGCCGAGGGGAAAAATCTAATCATCAATAACTATTAAAGGGGAAGGGGGAAATCTTATCCCCTTCGGGGTTTCTTTAAATCCTCGCTTCTCAAGATAAAGGTAACGGGTCCATCGTTTTCTATGTAGACCTTCATGTCGGCGCCGAAAATACCGGTTTCAACCTTTATCCCCTTTTCCCGAAGGGCTTGAACAAATTTTTCGTAAAGCTCTTTAGCCCTTCGGGGTTCCTCCGCCCTATCGAAGGAGGGTCTCCTGCCCTTTCGGAGGGAGGCGGGCAGGGTAAACTGCGAAACGACCAGAGCCTCACCCCCTATCTCGAGGAGGGAGCGGTCGAAATCCTTTTTTCCATCCTCCGAAGGGAATATCCTCAAATTTACGATTTTCTCCACCAATAGGTCTATGTCGCTTTCGCCGTCTCCCTTTTCCACCCCGAGGAGGATGTTTATACCCCTACCTATTTGTCCGACGACCTTTCCGTCCACCTCAACCTTTGAAGAGGATACCCTTTGGAGGAGTGCAATCATTCCAAAACCCAAACATTATCTTCGGGAAAAAGCTCGTAACCCATTTCAGGGATAAAGGAAACTATCCAATTCAACCCGCAATGGGGACACTTAACCGATTTACCTTCGTGGGGATTTTCTACCTTAATATCGCCCACGCAGTGGGAACACACAAGGATGGTTTTCTCCTCGGTGGCTTTTTCTACCAATTCCATTACGGGTGCCATAATTTATAGCTATTTTTCAATATAAAGAAATTTTAACTATACGCCGGGTGAGAAAATAAAATAGGAATGGGACGCCCTAAAAATAATCGAACAATACAGCCAAATATTCGATGAGTTCATTATAGCAAAAGGTCTCTACAAAGCCAAGAGGGGAAGAAAGCCA
>JALVTI010000147.1 GCA_027035985.1 Aquificales bacterium
TTGGCTTTCTTCCCCTCTTGGCTTTGTAGAGACCTTTTGCTATAATGAACTCATCGAATATTTGGCTGTATTGTTCGATTATTTTTAGGGCGTCCCATTCCTATTTTATTTTCTCACCCGGCGTATATTTAGATTTAATGTTTAAATGCTATTTCACAACTATTTAACGGCTAAGTTTTTAAGAAATCTAATTTTAATCTCCCTCTTTTTCGGTGTTCTTATATTTGTAGCCCAACTTTTTCCCGTTATAAATCTTTTGGATTTCGGCGGTGGAATTGTCTGTTTAGTACTTATTGCCATACACACCTTTGTTTTAAGCCTCGGCATAGCGATTTTTATAGCTGCTGCCGATTTTATACAAACGCTTAAAGAAAACAGAGTTTTTCATATTCTCTACACCTTTGGAGTATCCGAGAAAAAAGTTTTAAACCTTCTGTGGAAAATAATAATTTTTATTTCCATTTTGGGAATTCTTTCCTCTCCATTTATTAACTATCAAAAGATTTCCTATGTGTTGAAACATATAAAGTTTCAATACAGCCAAAGATTCCTTTTAACGGTACCTCCCGACAGTTTCGCCTCAAAGGGTGAATTTTCGTTTTTTTATACTCAAAAGGATGAAAATACCTTTGAAAATGTCGTTATGAGGGTTGATAAAAAACTTATTACCGCGAAAAGTGCGCAGTTAAGCGATAATGGGACTCTAATTCTAAATCAAACTTCCGTTTTTGTTTTCAATTCTCCCAACATTCGCTGGATGGAGAGCCAAAAATATATCTTCCCTTTGCAAGGGAGTTTTACTTATCACCCGAAACCTAAAAAGTTTTTGGAGAATATGCTTTTCACCACTGGTTTGTTTCTATTTCCTACAATAGTATTTCCCTTTTTCTTTTACTTAATCTTTAGAAGGGTAAAGACAAAAATGAAGGCTTATATATGGGCTATATTATTTGTAATAATTCAATTTACGGTTGCCCTTGCCGTTAAGTCAATCGTTTAAATTCCTCTTTAATTTCCTCGGGGGTAGCCACCGCCGTCCCCAGCTTTCCGACCACCACGCCGGCGGCTACATTCGCCAGTCGGCAGGCGAGTCTCCAGTCCCCCGTGAGGGTGACGACCGCCGCCAGCGCCGCCACCACCGTATCGCCGGCGCCCGTAACGTCGAAGACCTCCCTCGCCGTGGCGGGAAAATACTCCACCCCCTCACCCACTAGGGCTATACCCCTTTCGCTCAAGGTGACGACCAACCGCTCCAGGTCTAGCCTATTCCTAACCCCCTTTGCGGAACTCTCGAAATCGCCCTCCACCTTTAGGAGGGTCTTTATCTCCTCAAACTCCTTCAGGTTTGGGGTGATGCAGGTGAAACCCCTATAGAGGTCGACATTTTTCGGTCTCGGGTCTACAAAGGTGGGAATTGAAAGCCTCTTTATACCCTCCGCAAGCGGTTTTACAAACACACCTTTGGCGTAGTCGGAGACCACCACCGCGTGGGGCTGGAATTTTTCCAGTTCTCCCAATAGGTAATCGACCTCATCCTCCCTTAAGGGTTCCCTCCTCTCCCTGTCTATTCGGATTAGCTGCTGAGCCCTCGCTATGAGGCGGGTTTTCCTTATTGTGGGAACCTCCCCGCTCTCCGCGAAGCGGCTCTCTATATTCTTATCGCTTAAAAGCTTTTTCAAAACAGCCCCTTCGGGGTCTTTTCCTACGCGGGAAAAGAGAGCCACCCGACCGACTCCCAAAGCTTTCAGATTTAGCGCCACGTTAGCCGCCCCGCCGGCGCGAAACTCCTCCCTCTCTATTTCGAATACGGGAACGGGGGCTTCGGGGGAAATCCTTTCAACCTTGCCGAAAACGTATTTGTCGAGAATGGCATCCCCTACGACCGCTATGCGGAGTTTTTTAAACCCCTCGAAGAGTTCGTCGAGCTTGGAGACCATTTGAGGTTATAGGGATTTTAAAGCCTCCACCGCGGCGGTGTAACCCCTCTCGGCGTAATCCTCCGCGCGGCGGTAATTTACGAAACTATACCCCCTAAGGTCGGGAACTATCAGGAGGTCGCAAAGGGGGTATTTGGAGACCTTGTTCCACCTCAGGGAGATTAAAAGTGTTCGGAAAAAGACCTCCAGGAGGTTGTTGAGCCTCTCAACCTCCCCTAAGGGGGTTACATCGGAGCAAACCCTAAGGCGGTTTCCGTTTAAAAAGGGCTCCACCGGTAGGTCGTTGGAAAATCCCCCGTCGTTGAGGAGTCGGTTTTCGTATTCCACCGGTGGGAAGAAGGGGGGAATGGATACCGACGCAAGGAGCGGTTTGTAAAGTTCCCCCGAGTGGAACAAGATATTTCCCCCCCTCCTCAGGTCGGTGGTCGAAACCCACAGTGGGATTTTCAAACTCTCGAACCTCTCGGGGAGGTGTTTCTTAAAAAAATCCAACACCGGTTGGGGAGATAGCAGGGAAACCTTCGGGGGAATGGAAGGTTTGAAAACCCTAAGGGGGGACACCGATTTGGCAATTTCGAGCAGCTCATCGGGCGAGTAGCCGGCGGAGAGGAAGGCGCCCACCAGAGCACCGGCGGAACTTCCCGAAACGGCTTTTATTTCGTATCCCGCTTCGCGGAGGGCTTTTGCAACGCCGATGTGGGCGAGACCCCGCGCCGCCCCGCCCGATAGGGTAAGGCAAACCTCCATTAAAGGAATCTTTTAGCCAATTCGATAGTCCTCTTTACGCTCTCGACCGACTTCCTCCACTGCTCCCTCTCCTCACGGCTTAGCGGCACCTCGAATATCCTTTCCCAACCATCTTTGCCGAGGAGAACAGGTATTCCCACGCATATGTCCTCTACCTCGTAAAACTCGTTTTTGTCCACATACACCGAACACGGGTGTATCCTCTTCGCATCCAGCAGTATGCTCTCTATCATCTCCACCACCGCCATCGCCGGCGCGTAGTAGGCGCTCGTTCCCATTAGCGCTACTATCTCACCACCGCCAAACTTCGTCCTTTCGACTATCTCCCTTATTTCCTCCTCGCTAAGCAAATATTTGAGGGGAACTCCTTTGACGTTTGACCTCGAGATTATCGGCACCATCTCGTCCCCGTGTCCGCCTATCACATAGGCGTGTATGTCCTTGGGCGATATTCCAAGCTTGTAGGAGATGAACGTTCTAAAGCGGGCGCTGTCGAGAATTCCCGCCATTCCCAACACCCTATTGGCGGGAAAGCCCAAGAGCTTGTAGGCGGCGTAGGTCATCGTGTCGACCGGGTTGGTGACCACTATAACTATGGAGTTGGGGGCGTACTTTTGGATATTGGGAACGATGGCTTTGAGAATTTGGATATTTTTGTCGAGGAGGTCTTCCCTGGACATGCCGGGTCTTCTGGGAAAGCCGGCGGTTATGACGACGATATCGGAACCCTCGAGAGCCTCGTAACCGGAGGAACCGTCGGGTGAGACGGTAAAGCCCTCGACCTTTGCGTCGACCTCGAGGGCGGCGAGCATCTGCTGGAGGTCTAGAGCTTTGCCCTTAACGGGTTCGAAAACCTTGTCGCCCTCTTTGCGGGGGATATCGAAGAGGCGAACGTCGCCGAGACCCTTGAGGAGGGTAAGGCTGGCAACGTGCTCGCCCACATTTCCCGCACCTATTACCGATATGATTTTTCTTCGCTGGTTTCTCATTACTTAGAGATTTTAAAGGGGAGGGATTAACGCTTACCCCAGCGGAGTTTTACCCTAAGCAAGTCGAAATAACTCCTGTAGGGATGGGTAAAGACCCTCAACTTAAAAGGGGCTTTTTTAACTATAACCGTATCCTCGTGGGTTATCTTCTGGTCTATCTGACCGTCCACGGTTAGGTATACATCGCTGTAATCGGTTTCCAAACGGAGGTATATCTCCACCTCCCCCGCCACAACTATGGGACGGTGGGTTAGGGTGTGGGGACATATCGGAACGAGCACCTTAGCGTCGAGGGTTGGGTAAACTATGGGACCCCCCGCCGCGAGGGCGTAGGCGGTCGAACCGGTTGGGGTGGCTATTATTATTCCGTCCCCCGAAATCCTACCCAAGGCGCCCAAAGAGGTTTTTATCGAGAGGTCTATCATCCTCGCAATGGCGGATTTGCTTATAACGGCATCGTTAATGGCGCACCCCACAAATTTCCTCCCCTCTTTGGGGTTTTCCTTGAATACCTCCAAAACCAGTCTCTCCTGAAGCGGAAGTTCCCCCTTGAGGGCTTTGGGTAGGAGCTTTTCCACCTCGGAGGTCTCTATTTCGGTCAAAAATCCAAACCTGCCGAGGTTTATACCGACTATAGGAACCCCCAATGGGGCAACCTTTCTCGCCGCCGCCAAAAAGGTACCGTCTCCGCCGACGACCACCACGAGTTTGCAATTTTTTATCTCCTCTTGGGGGATTTTTTCCACGAAATCCAACTCCGGTTGGTCGGTCACCGCCCTAAAGCCGTTTTTCTCTACAAGAGCCTTGACCTTTTTGGCGAAGTCGAACGCCTCTTCGGAGCGCTTTACGTAGAGATAGACCGAATGCATTTTCAGAAAAAAGTTTAAACCCCGCTTCGCGGGGAATTGACTTTTTCCGAAAAAGGGGCTATATTTTTATCTCTCGAAGTCCGCAGGAGGGGTGGCCGAGCGGACGAAGGCGCGGCGCTGGAAACGCCGTGTGCCCGATTTCCGGGCACCGAGGGTTCGAATCCCTCCCCCTCCGCCTCCTATTCCAAAATTCCCAATAGGGGGTAAATTAACCCCTTTATGCACCAAAATTGGGTTAA
>JALVTI010000148.1 GCA_027035985.1 Aquificales bacterium
GACCTCTACACCCAAATCGACGCCCTCATCAGGGGTCAATCCCAAGAGCAACCCCAGGAAGGGGAAAACAAATAATCACTTCCCCCTTTCGGTTTTCCTTTCTAAATTCTCCCTTAAAGAGGAGGCTACGTTATGAACAATCAACCCACCTTAAGCGAAAGTTTGGTTCTCCAACTGCAATTGGTTAGGGCTGAATTGGAGCGACTCGAAAGGGTTAAGGAATTCTTAAAGAAACTCGAACCGGGGAGGAAAATCTATATAAACCTCGGCGAGGTGATGGTCGAGAGCAACTACCTCGAGGCTATGCAATACCTCGAAGAAAAGGAGAAAGAACTTAGGGCTCTGCTCCTCGAGTTGGAGAGCAAGGTCAGTACATCCCAATTTAAAGTTTGAGCCTTTCCCTCTCCCTTTGGAGGAATTCCTTAAAAAGTTTCGCAAACACCTTTAGGGGTTTGACCGAAGAGTTTCTCAAAATGCAGTCGGCAAAATCCTCCATCCAGAGGATGTGTTTTCTAAAGAAATCCCTGTAAAGGACGGAGAGCTTTTTCTTGTCCTCCGCGTAGGGTGTTTCTTCCATCAACTTCAGCAGAAAGGCGGCAAAATCCAATTGGAGGTAAACGGCGTCGGGTAGCTCGTCACCCGTCGAGAGGTTAAAGAGTTCGTAATACTTTACGGCGTCAAAGGCGGGGGCTCCCATAAGGGTCTTTTCCGACGAGCGGAAAAAGCTCTCGTAGGGTTTGCACGGAACCCCCTTAATATTTGCCACAAAGAGGGATGTATATTCCGCCTGGAGTTCTTCGAAGGGGAATTTTTTCAATTCCTCCAAAGGGGTTTTGTCTTCGAAGGGATAAAACCGCTCGAGGTTTTCGAAAAACTCCTCCCTATTTTCGGGATAGGCGAAGAGGTGGGCGAAGAATTTGTAAGCCTTAAAGGGGTTCATAAGTTTGCCAAATGATACCCCAAGAGGTATCCTAAAATTCGTTCCCCCTTTCGGGGAGTTATGCGAAAGGTTGGATTTGTAATAGGAAACAAACCCGCCAACCCGCTCGAGTTTTGGGTCGGGATAGAGAGGGGAAACGTCGTTCAGCTCGACGATATCCTGAAGGTGGAAAGCACCCTCGAAAACGGGCAGAGGGTTGAGTTTTACGGCGTGGTGGCGGAGGTTTACCGCTACCTCGAGGGTTCGGAATTCGTATTCGATTCGAAAGATTTCGTTCAGGGGAAGCTGCCGGCAAATCTCGCCTACGTGGCAAAGGTTCAGGTTACCCGCATAGACGACGAGATATACGTCCCCCCCTTTCCGGGCGACCCCGCCTTTCTTGTTGGGGATGGCGACGGCGAAATAGACAAAGCCCTCTACTTCGACCAGATGAAGGTTAAAATCCCCGCGGGGCTTTTGAGAAATGGGGAACCGGCTTATATCAACTACCACTTTTTAAACGGGAGAGACGGAGCGCATATCTCCATAAGCGGAATTTCAGGCGTGGCGTCGAAAACCTCCTACGCCCTCTTTCTGCTCTATTCGATACTAAACCGAGTTAGGGAGGAGAGGGTTAACGCCCTGATTTTCAACGTCAAAGGTGAAGACCTCTTTTTTATAGACAAACCGAACAAGGTGTTTCACGAGAGGAGGAAAGATTTCGAACCCCTATACAGGAAAATGGGTTTGGAGGCGAAACCCTTCGAAGGTGTGAAGTTCTTCGCCCCCCCGGTGGGAAAGAATTCGTTAATTCCCGACGTTGAGAGTAGAAAGGAGGGTGTAAACACCTACCTCTGGACGGTTAGGGAGTTTGCCGAAGAGGAGCTTCTCAAATTTCTCTTCGTCGAAGGTGAGGAGGGGGTCGGAAGTCTCCACTATGTAATTGACAAGGTTACCGAAAGGCTCAAAGAGATGGCGGAACTCACCCGCGAGGGGCAAAAGAATAACCCCGGATGGACGGGTAGGCTTATGAACTTCGACGATTACGACAACGTCGGCGAGCCAATTCCACCCTACGAATTTACCGGCTTGGAAGACATTCTTTCTTTCCTAAAAAAGGTGGTGAAAAATAGGCGCGCCTGTAACGCGGACAAAACCTTTAGGAAAGAGAACGAGGACTTTTGCAACAAGACGGCGGAGGTTTACGAAAATTGGTTCGGAACGGTTACCGTCTCGGTAGCCTACGCCTTTTTGAGGCGCTTCGACCAGGCGGTTCAATACGTCTCCCCAATGGTGGTAAATCCCGACCTCTTGGAGGGTGAGGATAGAGAAAAGTTCCGCATAGATTGGAGAAATTCAAAACTTTCGGTGGTGGGAATTAATAAACTCCACACCATAGCGCAGATGTTTGTAGTCGGTTCCCTGCTCAAGAAGATATTTAAGGAAAAGGAAAAAATCGGTCGGAAACCGGTTCTCTATGTAGTCCTCGACGAGCTGAACAAATACGCCCCGAGGGGTGGGTGGTCTCCCATAAAGGATATACTGCTCGATATAGCCGAAAGGGGTCGGAGTCTCGGCATAATCCTCATAGGGGCTCAGCAGACCGCCTCGGAGGTTGAAAAACGGATAGTGGCAAACGCCGCCGTAAAGGTGACCGGAAGGCTCGACGCTTCCGAAGTGGCGGCGCGCGAGTACGACTTCCTACCCCAAATATACAAGCAGAGGGCATTGCTCCTCAAAAAGGGACAGGTAATAGTCCACCAACCCGATATCCCTGTGCCCCTCGTTCTAAGTTTCCCCTTCCCCGCGTGGGCTACAAGGTCGGAAGAGGTTTTGGAGGAACCCGAAGATGAAGATTTGGAAATTTTTGACTCTTTTGTGGGTGATTAGTTTTCTTTCCCTTCCCCTTTTCAGTCAAAGAGTTACAAAAATCACCGTAGACGTTGATAGAAACTATTACCGAATATTTTTTACATTTGATGGAAAACCCTGGTATAGGATGTATAAAGACCCCAAAAGGCACATCATCAGTATCAAATTGGAAAACACCTACAAGTTTTCCAAAGAATATTACAGCGTAAACATCGTGGGGGAGAAAAACCTAATAACCATTTTTGTAAGGAACCCCGAACTCGATACATCCCGCGCAAGGGTAATCAAGAAGTATCGAACCCTTATAGTGTTGATACCGAGAAAACACAAAAAATTTGCCAAATATGTGGTCGTTATAGACCCCGGACACGGGGGGCACGACCCGGGGGCAGAATACTACGGCTTTGAGGAAAAGAATATAAACCTCGCTGTTGCGCGAAAGCTTTACTACTACCTTTCCAAAGACCCCCGTTTTAAAGTCTATATGACCCGTAAAGGGGACTATTTTGTCTCCCTCGCAGGAAGACAAAAGTTCACCGCCAAGGTGGGTGCAGACCTCTTTATCTCCATACACTCCAATGCCAACCCTTACAATCCCAACCGAAGGGGGGCGGAATTTTACGTTCTTTCCAATAGGGGAATTTACAAAAAATGGGTAGATCTCGCCGTTCACCCCCAAAAGGCTAAAGAGTTCCTAAGCTCCCAAATGGTTCGGGATAAAACCGTCCGCAAAAAGGTTTTAAAAACCTCCCTCGAATTCACTCAAGAGGAGGGTGAACAACTGGCAAAGGAACTCCGCAAAATGTGGTGTAGGTATATGGCGCGTTATATACCTTGCGGAGGAATATATGAGCGCTCCTTTGCGGTGTTAAAAGTTCCGGGTGTCCCCACCGTGTTGGTGGAATTGGGATATATGACCAACAGAAGGGACTTGCATTACCTAACGAGCAGCCGCTATCAGTGGGCTATAGCGAGAACCCTCTACCTGGGAATATTGGATTATCTGAACCTAAAACCCCTTAAAAAGGAGAGAAAGGGGGGTTAAACCACCTTCATGGAGAGGTCGAGCCAACGGGCGGAGTGTACAACCGAACCGCTCGAAATGTAATCGACCCCCGTTAGGGCATACTCCCTTATGTTGTCCTCCCTTATACCTCCCGATATCTCGATTTCAAAGGGTTTTCCCGCTTCGCGGATTATCTTTACCGCCTCCCTTGCATCTTCCACCGAAAAGTTGTCGAGCATCACGATATCGACCGGCAAGCGTAAGACCTTTAAAAGCTCCTCGAAATTCGAAACCTCCACCTCGACCTTGTAGACGGGAGGGATTAGTTCCCTTACGCGCCTTACCGCCTCCTCCACCCCGCCGGCGACCTTGATGTGGTTGTCCTTTATGAGGACCATATCGTAGAGGGCGAAGCGGTGATTTTCTCCCCCTCCCACCTTGACGGCGTATTTTTCGAAAAGCCTAAACCCCGGTGTGGTCTTTCTCGTATCCAACAACCTCACGGGTAGGTCTCTTATTTTTTCGACCATTTTGCGGGTCTTTGTGGCTATTCCGCTGAGCCTTTGGAGGATATTGAGGGCAACCCTCTCCCCCATGAGGATAGCCTTTGCGTTTCCCTCCACCTCGAGGAGGATATCACCCTTTTTAAATTCCATTCCCTCCCTAAGCGGCGAGGAAAACTTTAGAGACCCGTCGAGGAGCTTAAAAACTCTGACCGCAAAGGGGAGACCGGCGAGAATTCCGTCCTCTTTAGCCTTTATAACGGCTTTGACCCGCTCGCCGCGAAACACTCCCTCCGCCGATAGGTCAGCCCTTCCTATATCCTCGTTGAGGTAATTTTTTAGGAGTTCGTCCACCAGAAGTGGGTTCATAGAACTCCATTTTCCCCTTAAAGGGGTGGTCGTAAAATTACTCCCCTTTGAGCATGGAAAAGATTAAATCCCTTTCGGTGGTTATTCCCGTTTACAACGAGGAGGAAAATATCCCCAAACTCTACGAGGAGCTGAAGGAGGTTCTCGAAAAGCTCCCCTACGAATACGAGATTATTTTTGTAGACGACGGTTCCACCGACCGCACCTTCCAAATACTCGAGGAACTGGCGAAAAAAAACCCCCACGTAAAGGTTGTTAGGTTTAGGAGAAACTACGGGCAGACCGCCGCTATGTACGCCGGCTTCCAATACGCCAGCGGAGATGTCGTTATAACGATGGACGGAGACCTCCAAAACGACCCGCACGATATTCCCAAACTGCTCGAAAAGATAAACGAGGGCTACGACATCGTCAGCGGTTGGAGAAAGGACAGGAAAGACCCCTTCCTAAGCCGGATACTGCCCTCCAAAATCGCCAACTGGATTATTTCTAAGGTTACCGGAGTCCACCTCCACGACTACGGCTGCACCCTAAAAGCCTACCGCAAGGAGGTTGCTAAGAACTTCCGGCTCTACGGGGATATGCACCGCTTTTTGCCGGCGGTAGCCAAGAGCTTCGGGGCGAAGGTTACCGAGGTGGTGGTCAACCACCGCCCCCGTCTCTACGGAAAGAGCAAATACGGAATAGGCAGAACCATTAGGGTTATTCTCGATATATTCCTCGTTAAGTTTTTAAACGACTATTTGAACAAACCCCTATATGTGTTTGGACCTATCGGTCTCCTCCTAATGGGGTTGGGATTTTTGATAATGCTCTACCTATCGGTGGAGAAGCTCTTTTTCGGCGCCTCCATAGGTGGAAGACCTCTTTTGATTCTCGGCGTCCTCCTCTTTTTGAGTGGTCTGCAACTGGTCTCCACCGGTATTATTGCGGAAATTATTGTCAGAACCTATTACGAATCGAAGCAAGATGTCCCCTACCGGGTGGAGAAGGTTCTAAACTTCGACCAAAAGGAAGGGAAAGTCAAATTGGGAAACCAAAAAGGTTAAATCTCTCCTACCAAATCCTTTAAAGATTTCAAATCCAAGATTTCTATTCTCTTTTTGTCCTTTTTAATGATACCCCTCGCCTTTAAGGTTCCTATTGATTTTGAAACCGCTTCGGGTGTTAAACCGAGCATATTCGCCACCAGAGTGGTTTTAAAATTTTCGACAACTCCCCCTTTTTGCTGTTGGAGTAGGTATTTGGCTACCCTCGGTATGGCACCCCCTATTATCAGCGTTTCCACCAAATTGACCAGGTGGTAGAGTCTCTCCGATAGGACGGAAGAGATATTGAAACATATTTGGGGGTATTTTTCCGCCAATTGAAGCAACCTTTTTCGGTCTATATAGAGGATTTTGGAATCCTCCAGGGCTTCCACATTTACAGGAAAGTAGCCCTCATTTAGAGATGCCGCCTCACCGAAGAGGGTAATAGGTTTAACAATTTTTACTATTTGCTCTCTCCCCGAAAGGGGTTCAACCGTGTAGAGTTTCAACACGCCTTCCTTTAGGATGTAAAAACCGGTCGCTTTGGAGTTTTTCGTAAAAATGGTCTGCCCCCTTTTGGCGTGAAGGGTTATCGATATCTCGGCGATTTCTTTCAAGATATTTTCGGGAAGATTTTTAAAAAAGGGGATTTCCCTAAGAACCTCTAAAGTGTCAACCATTGAAAATCTCTTTTAAAGGTTTGGAAAAAGAAAATCTACTTTCCGAGGAATTCCAAAAAGGTTTCCCTAACCAGTTTCCGGTTTTTCTTAATCTCCTCTTCCAACCCCTCGGGGGAGATATTCAAAACAGCCCCTATTTTGGGAAGGTCGTTCACGTTTATAACGCTCCCCCCAGAGGGTTTCACCAAACGGTTAACCGTCTCGAGGAGTCTAAAGAATTTGTAGACCCCTTTTAGGTCTTCGAGGGGTTTGTACTCCTTCGACAGGTATTCGAGGGCTTCGAAGGTATTCTCTATTTTCTTTCCTTTTTTGAGGAGGAGATACTGCACGAGGAACTCTATATCCATCAGACCCCCGAAGCCGGCTTTTATATCGTAGCGGTTCCTCCCATCCTTGGAGTGCTCCTGAAGTTTTAACCTCATCTCGTAGATTTCCCTTTCTTCTTTTTCCGTTAGGGTTTTTCCGAAAAGGAATTCCTCCACGAGGCGGTTCAGTTTCTCCCCGACCTCTCTGTCGCCCACTATAAAGCGGCTTCTGACCCAGGCGAGGCGCTCCCAGGTGCGGGCGTATTTTTTGAAATACTCCTCGAAGTAGTCGAGGGTGGGGGCGAGCTCCCCTTTAGTTCCCATCGGGCGGAGGCGGAAATCGACCTTATACAGATACCCCTCGGCGGTGTGGGAGGTGACAAACCTAACGAGCTCTTGAGGTTTTTTGATGTAGCGGTTTTTCGCCTCGGCGTCGGCGAAGGCAAAAACCAGGTCGAGGTCGGACGCGAGGGTTAGCTCCCCGCTTCCGAATTTCCCGAGCGCGAAGAGCGCGAGGGGTATACCTTCGAAACCGAGTTCCTTCCAGATATCGGTCAGCACCACCTCGGTGAGGTCGGTAAACGCCTTAAAGAGGCGGTTGATATTTTCACTCTTATTGGGGTCGGATATGAAGATAAGGGCTATCCGTATAGTCCAGCTCTTTTCGAAACGCCTTATCAAATCGGCGTAAGGTAGGTTTTTTGTCTTCTTGAACTCCTCGAGGTCCCTCTCTATCTCCTCCCTCGTGGGGTAGTCTTTGTAAAGGGTTAGGATATCCTCCACCAGGTCGGGACTTACGTAAATCTTATTGGTTAGGTAGCTCGAAACGGAGAAAATCCTAAAGAGGGTCTCGTAAAGCCTCTCCGAGGGTTGGAGGAAAAAGAGCTTCCTACCGGTGGGGTTTTGGAGAAACCTCACCATATTGGAGAGGGTTGTTTCGGGCAGGGGCGAGCGGAGGATTTTTTCCACTATATAGTCAACCCATTTGAGGAAGTTTTCCTTTTCCCTCTCAGTCAGGTGGATACCTTCCCCGCCCTCCCAAATGGAGTTTAGGGTTAAAACGACCCTCTCGACAGTCCAGGAGGGGATATCGGAATAGAGCTTCTCCAACCTCTCGGGGTCTCCCGATATAACCGCCTCCGCAACGGGGGAAAGCTTTTCCCTTCTCTCTGGAAGGAGGTTTTCGAAGGCTGTGTGAACCGCCTCGGTGTGTCTGTTAAAGACTTTCCAAAAGTGGTCTTCGTCCCTCAGTTCGAGAGCTTTTACGAGGAAGGGAACGTCGGACTTTTTAAGGTTTTGGGTTTGTATGCACTCCTTGAGTTGGAGGCGGTGTTCCAATTTCCTCAGGAATATATAAGCCTTCTCGAGGTTGTAAGCCTCCTCGTCGGAAAAAACCCCCTTTTGGTGGAGCTTCCATATAGCCCTAAAGGTGTTTCTCTCCCTAAGGAGGGGGCTATCCTTTCCCAAAAGGATTTGGAGGGCTTGAACAGTGAACTCGAGCTCCCTTATACCTCCTTTACAGGTCTTTATATTTATTTGGGTTAAAGTCCTCTTTTTGGTGAGGGTTTCGAGCTTTTTCTTCATAAGCCGAATCTCTGCGATGACCTTCGGGTCGGCAGGCTGTTTGTAGACAAAGGGCAGTTGAACGTTTTCCCAAAACCAGTCGTAGAGCCTTTTTTCACCGGCTACGTGGCGAGCCCTCAGAAGCGCGAAACGCTCCCATACCCTCCCGTAGCTCTCGTAGTAGGTTTCGGCGCTAACCAGCGACATGGTGAGGGGTCCGCTCTTTCCGAAGGGTCGAAGGTCGAGGTCGACCTCGTAGGGCTTCCCCTCCGGGGTTATCTTGGTGAGGATGGAAACCGTTTCCTTGAAAACCTTTTCGTAAAACTGAACCGCCGAAAGGCTCCCCGCCTTTCCGTCGTCGCGTTCGTGGAGGAAAATGAGGTCTATGTCGGAGTAGTAGTTTAGCTCCTCGCTTCCGAGCTTTCCCAAACCGAGGATTAAACCGCCGATTTTTTCCCCCGAAGGGGCTACCGGTTCCCCGTAAAGGGAGGTAAATTTTCTGTAAGCCTCCCCGTAGGCGTATTCGACCAGGGCGTCGGCGAGATGGGAGTATTCGGCGAGTATCTCCTCGAGGGTAGCCGTTCCCAGGAGCTCCTTACTGAAAATCCTCAAAAGTTCGTAGTGCCTGTAAAAGGCTAAGAGCTCCGAAATATCCCCAAAGCGGTCTTTAAACTTTTCCAATTCCCTCAGATAGGTCTTTTTGTTTTTGAACCTATACCAGAGACCGGGAAGATTTTCCTCAAACGCCGTGGGGTGCTTTATTAAAAACTTCCTCAAACAGGAGGATTGGTCGAGAATTTTTGCCAGGAGGACGAACCTCCGGGGGTTGAGGTACTCGATTAGGGTCTGGGGGTGGGGGTGGTTTTTAAGTATCTCCTCGAGGGAGAAGTTAACTATATCCCAGTTAAAGGTCTGCTCTTTTGCCGTTTCAATCCACTCTTTGGGGAGCCTCTCCAAAAGCATTTCCCGACAAGGTTTTAGTTTAATTTCAACCTTTAATGGTTAGGGTTTTTATAGGTTTCTTCACCTCGCCGGTTATCGTCGAAAAGTCCCACCGCCTTAGGGAGGAGATGTCCCCCTTTATCCACGGAAAGTGGACCCAACCGCAAAACCTCCACATAACCCTCCAGTTCATCGGGGAGGTTGAGAGGGAAACCCTCTTCGAGCTCTTAAAAACCGCCCAAGAGGTGGCAAATAGCTTTAGACCTTTCAGGATAACCTACAAGGGACTCGGCGTTTTTCCCCATCCGAGGCGTCCCCGCATCCTGTGGGTCGGTGTCGACTCGGGGGCGGGGATACTCAAGAGGCTCGCCCGCGCCGTAGAGGTCGCCAACCGCAGGGTTAAAAATATCCGCCCCGACACCAAACCCTTCCACCCCCATGTGACGATTTGCCGTATGAAGAGGGTCGACGAGAGAAAACTGCGCTTCTTTATGCGCAAGTATCAAAACTACGTGTTCGGCGAAGAGATAGTTAACCGCGTTGCGGTGATAAAGAGTACCCTAACACCGGAGGGTCCCATCTATTCGCCCATAGAGGAGTTTTACTTTCCCGAGCAACCCAGGTTTTAAAATTTCCCCCAAGGGGGGGATTTCTTTAAATGTTTGAAGTTACCCGAATCCAAGCGGTCGCATTTAAGGAAGAAAAACCGCAGGTAGGACGTCTCGAAAGACAACCCCCCGAAAGTAAGGTAAAGTTAGGTTCCCTACCCCGCGATATAAAGGGTTTTTTCGATTCCGTTCCCCTCGGTTTTCAACTCGAGGCGTATGTTAAAAAGGCTTCCCGTGACGAGGTTGTTTTAAGGATTTTTTTCCAAGGCAGGGAATTGGAGGTTACCGTTAAAAACCTCTTAGGAATTCAATTTAAACCGGGACAAAAGGTGGTTTTAACCCTAATAGAACGCAACCCCTATGTATTGAAAATAAACCTCCCGCTATCGGAAAGTCACAAAATTTTTTCCCGAATAAGGGAGTTCTTCCAAACCCCTATCCCCAAGGTGTTGTCGAAATTTATACCAACCTCCTCACCCCTTTTGGGAATAAAGAACAGCGGACTCTTTTACGAGTATAAAGTGTTAAAACACCTCCTCGGTAAGGAAAAATTCGAAAACATTAAAAGCGATTTCAAATATCAATTATTGAAACTGGTTGAAAAATACGGCTTTAATAAGCCAAAATATCAACTCTTGGCGAAACCCGTAGGTTTTGCGAGAACCTATTTTGGAAGTTTACCCTATTTTCGGGTTAATTTGGAAAATTTCATCCGCGCCTGCGGCGCGTTTTATAAAATTTCACCTAAAGTGGTGGAAAATTTACTAAATTTTATAGAATTGACTTCCCAAGAATTTCGCAAAAGACTAATCACCTTTAAAAGGACTAAAAAAATTGAAAGAAAACCTCTTGAGAGGGCTATATTTTTTTCCAACCCATCAAAGGATTTTTTTAAACCCCTAACGGATAGAGCTATAAGTTTTAACCTCCTAAAGGAAACAGTGGATTTTCTTCAATTCCTTCAGGGGTGGGCGGTTAACCAAAATTTCCAAAAGGCGATAATACCTTTCACCCAAAATGGAAAAAACTTTTTCCTGGGTATCTACAAATCGGGAAATAGGGGAAACATCTCACTTCTGTGGAAAGATGGTTTGGCTAAACTTTCCTACAACATCAACAATCCTTTTGAAGGAGAACTACTATTCGTTTTAAAAAATGAGAAACTTGCGGAGGAATTCAAAAGGGATATAGAAATCCTCAAAGAGGAACTGCAAAAATCCAAATTCCAACTCAAGGACGTAAAATTTGCCACCGCCCAAAATGTGGAGGAGTTGTTTGTTATAGATATGGCGGATAAGGAATATTCCAACTTTGTTAAACTCTACCTCTAGTGGAGGATAAAAAGCGCGCCGCAGCCCTGCGCTACAATCCCCAAACCGATAGTGCTCCCAAACTTATCGCCAAAGGAAGGGGAACGGTTGCCGAAAAGATAATAGAACTCGCCAAGGAGCACAATATTCCCATAGTGGAAGACCCCCTTTTGGTCGACAGCCTAATAAAGCTCGACCTCTACGAGGAAATACCTCCCCACCTGTACGAAGCCGTTGCGAAAATTGTGGCTTACATTATTAGGCATTCACACTTCAAAAAACAACAATAGGTTTTTATGAAACTCTTCTTCCTCGGAACGGCGGGTGGAAGAACTGTAACCTTTAAAAGGATTAGAAACTCGGGAGGAATCCTCCTAAAGGAGGGTAAAACCCTTATACATATAGACCCCGGTCCCGGTGCTTTTGTAAATTTCTTTTCAACCCCTTACGAACCTTGGAGGGATTTAAACGGAATTGTTCTTTCCCATCTACACCTCGACCACTCTGCGGAAGTTAATACGATGATAGAAAGCGCCACAGAAAGCGGAAAAAGAAGGGGGGTTAAACTCCTAGCGCCAAAAGATGCACTAGAGGGCGAAACCCGAGTGGTTCTTCCTTACTCCCAAAGACTTGTCGATTCGGAAATAATTTCCGAGGGAAGCGAGCACAAAATCGGGGATATTCTTGTAAAAACGCTTCACCGCCACACCCACCACGGGGTAGAAGTTTATACCCTCCTCTTTGAGGGAGAGGAAAAAAGAGTTGTTTATATTCCCTGCGGAAAATTTGAGGAAAGATGGATTGAATACCTCCCCCTCAATGCGGATGCAATGATATTTAACTCCACCTTTTACAGAAAAAGACCCAACATAGACCACCTTTCGGTACCCGATGTTATAGAAATCCTCCAAAAGGTTAAACCTAAAATGGCAATAATCACCCATTATTCGTTGGAAATGCTAAAAGCCAACCCTTTAAAGGTTGCAAAAGAGATAGAAAACAAAACGGATGTAAAAACGGTAGCGGCGCAAGACCTAAAATTGGTGGAAGTTTAGAAATAATTTAGGAGGATTGACTTCTGTCCGTTCTCTTTCGCCAACAATGTCAATACAGCCTTATAAGCCGTATCCGCACTTTGATATTGAGATATGGCGACATCCATATCGACATCTTCTATATCACTCTTCTGCTTCCTCAAATTGTCGAGCAGTTCGGAATAGGTCAGACTGTAGTCCTCCAGTTTTTTCTCCGCATCCCCTATTCTTCCCCGCAGATTGTCTATGGACTTTAAATAGCTTTCAACTTGGGCTATTGCATTTTCCACCGTATCGTGGTTGGTAATATTGTTAATTGCGTTATCTATAACCGCAAATATACTGTTGGAACCGCTACCGAAGGCGTCGCTTCCTACGGTAAACACGTCAACATAATCGTTTTCTGCAACTTTGATAGGGAAAGGATTGCTTCCCCCCTGATAGGTGTAATCGGTTGTATTAAAGGGTTGGGTCGTGTAATTGTCTCCGGCAAATAGGTAGTAATCCCCCACACGGGTGTTGGCATATTGGAGCAATCTATCCTTTAGAGCCTTTAAGGATTGTTGTAAATTGGTGTAATCAGATACACTGTTGGCGGCTTCTACCAATTTGGTTTTAACCTCCAAAAGCGTGTCGTAAGCCTTACCCAAAACATCGTCGGCGGTTAGGAGAAATCCCTTAGTGAATTTTATATTATCGTCGTATTGCTCGACCTTATTTATATTCCACTTGACGGATATCAAGTCAACAACCTTTTCGGGTTCGGTGGAATAGAGGTTTACCTTTTTTCCGGTGCTAACCTGTCTTAAATAGGTGGACAACTCCAAAAATTTCTTATCCGCTTCGTCGGTTAAAAAAAGAATATTGGAAAGGGTAGAAACCCTCATTTCTTACCTCCTTATCCCACGGCATTGAGGATGTAATCGAGTAATTTTGTGGAAGTTGCTATCATTTTGCTCACAGCCTGATAGTGCTGCTGCAATTTCATAATTTCGGCAAGCTCTTCGTCGAGGTTCACCCCAACCTTTTGGGCGTATTTATCCTTTAGAGAGCTGTAAATATCCCCCTCAGTTTCATACTTTATCTGCGCATCGGTCAAATTATCGGAATAATAGGCGTTTAGGTCTTGAAGGTCATCTTTCGCCAAATTCCAAACGTTATCGGCTGTATCGGAGTCGGTTTGCGCTTGGCTAGTATCGTAGTTTTGGAGGTCGGCGGTGGTGAAATTTACCGCTATATCTCCCGCACCCGTTCCGGAAAAGAGATTTTTATTCCCCAAGCCTGCAAGGGATAGGTTGCTAATCAAATCGCCTGCATAGGTGTCCAGTTTGGTTTTCATTTCTTCGAAGATGGAAATAGCTTCCGAATACCCGCCGAGCTGTCCGCTTTTGAAAAAGGATATATTCCACTGGATACCGTTGTTATCCACCACCTTACTTTGCAATGGGGAGGAAATATTCCTCACAAAGCCAAAGGTGTTGTATTCCCCGTTATAGTCGACAAGTTTTATAAAACCGCTGGCGGTTGAAGAGGGTTCATATATAGAAACTTCAACCCTACCTATTTGGTCGGTTTTATAGGAGATGTTCACGTATTGGGAAAGTTCCTTCAAAAGTTTATCCCTTTGGTCGAGTAAATATTTGTAATCTCCCCCGTTGGGTGCGTTTTGTGCGTATTCCCTCGCTATTTCCTTATTCAGTTTTCCCAATTCCTCCACGAGACGGTTTACTTGATTTACCGACTCCTCAAATTGGTCGAGGATTTTTTCCTCCGTATTTTGAAGGACGTTATATCTCTCATGAATGGCATCGACCAATCTCTCGGCTGCGGAATATAGGGCGTTTTGAGCCGCTTCGTTTGTGGGTTCCCTTAAAAAGTCTTGAAGGCTTTGGAAAAAGCTATCGTTAATATTTAACAATCCTCCGCTATCGGTTTCGGAAAAGTAAGGTTCCACGCTTCCCAATAGATTTTTTAATTCCTCATATCCCGCATAGCGGGTGTTTGTATTTAAAAGCTGTTGGTGCAAAATTTCGTCGGAAGCCCTCTTTATATCGGTAACAATGACACCGCCAACGCCCGGTAAGGTTTCGGTATAGGGGTTTTCCACCGCGTAATCTGGATTATTAACGTTGGCGACGTTGCGGTCTCTTATCTGGAGGGCTTTCTGGTCGGAAAGCAAGGCGCTGTAAAGTATGGATATAGAATTTCCAAACATTATTCATGCCCTCCCCTCAATCTTTAATTTATCAACCCACAGGCGGTATTGTTCGTCGAGAAATTCCGAAAAGCGGTCTATTTTGTAAATAAGCTTCCTCAGGAGGTATCTTTCCTCTTCGGTAAATTCCTCCCTTTGGGAAGCCAATTTTAAAACCAACTCTATATGGGGACGGAGTTCCTCAACATCGGAGGGGGTTTTAAATTTCTTGTCCAAAAAAAGTAAACCTAAAAGAAGCTTATCCTCCATCGGTGAAAAATTCCAAAATCTTTTCCGCCAACTTGGAGCGGTCCAAGGGATATTTTCCTTCCTTTACGAGTTTTTTTATATCTTCAACCCGCTTTTGGAGGAGAACTTCACTGTTATCTTCGGAAGAATTTATATTGACTATTACCCCCCCGGTGGGGTTTTCCATTTTCTTAGACCTCTTTGGGGTATTTTCCCTATTAAACCCTTCCAAGTAAGGATTTATTTTTCCCCCTCCGATGGGATTTACCATTTTCTTCCTCCGATGTTTCTTTATCGGAACTTTTGAAGAAATTTTTAACGTATTGGGCTGCGCGTTTGGCATCCCATTCCGAAGGGTCTTCCAAAATTTCCAGAATGGTTTTTCTCAGTCTGGAATCGACATATAGGGTGTATAGGTAGCTAAGCATCGCGGTAAAAGTGAGGAGCATTATGAGTATAGCCATTCCCACGGCGGTTAGCTCCATTAAATCCATGGCGTGGAATTTTACAATCAATTTCTTGCTTTTATAGTGAGATATTGCTATAATAATTTCTTCTGTAGAGCGCGTAGCTCAGCTGGGAGAGCGCCGGCCCGACACGCCGGAGGTCCCAGGTTCGAGTCCTGGCGCGCTCACTCTCCCCTCCATTCTACCCCATGGTTGCCCAAGCTCCCCAAATCGTCGAGGTTAGGAATTTAGACCTCCTAAAGGAGATAGTCCGTTTTTCCGACCGCTACCGGTTCGAAGAGCTTAAAAACCTCCTCCAAAAGGATTTTGCAAAGGTATACCTGCTCCTATGCGGGGATTTACCCCTGGGTTACGCCGTCGTTTGGATTGTTGGGGGTGAGGCAGACCTCCACTGGTTGGAAATTTTCGAGGAGTTCCGCGGTAGGGGTCTGGGAAGGGAACTTCTGAAACTCCTTTTGGAGGAACTAAAGGGGAAAGGGGTTAAAAGGCTCCTTTTGGAGGTTTCCGACAAAAATATCCCCGCAATCGGTCTTTATAGAAGTTTCGGCTTCCTCGAGTCGGGGAGGAGAAGAAATTACTACCCCGACGGGAGCGACGCAATATTGATGGAACTCCCTTTGGGGGAAAAGGATTAACCCTTGCCAATAGGCGGGACGGGGCGTTTAATTTCAATCCTCCAAATGGGTCAAAAGAGGAAAAAACTCTGCACGGTCTGTAAATCGAAGGGTATCCGCAAAGAGGGCGTTATCTATATGCCCGAACACCGCCTGTCGCTCTGCGAGGAACACTTCAACGAGTGGTTTGAAAAGCGGGTAAAGGAGGCGATTAAGGAATTCAAGATGTTCGATAAAAGGGAAAAAATCTTGGTCGCCGTATCCGGAGGTAAGGACAGTCAGGTTCTCTGGTATGTTCTAAACAAACTCGGCTACGACACCGACGCGTTTTTTATACACTTAGGCATAGGCGACTACTCCGACGAATCGATGGAAAAAGTCCTCGCTCTGGGCGAGCTTATAGGCAAAAAGCCGCATATAGTCCGCCTCGAGGAGGAGGTGGGCGCCGGTTTGCCGGTTTTGCAAAACTACGTTAGGGGAACCGCCTGTTCGGTATGCGGTCGCATTAAGCGCTACCACTTCAACAAAGTTGCGAGGGAACTCGGATACAACGTGGTCGCCACGGGGCACAACCTCGACGACGAGGCTTCATCCCTGCTGGCGAATCTGATTAACTGGAATTTGAAGTATCTGGCGAGAAAATACCCCGTTTTGAGGGAGGAAAAGGGTTTCCCCCGAAAGGTCAAACCTCTGGTAAAGCACACCGAGAGGGTTATAAAGTTTTACGCTGACCTCAACGGGATACCCTACACCGACAGAAGTTGCCCCTTGGGGGATACTGCAAATCTCCACTTCTACAAAGAGGTGATGGAGGAGATAGAAAACCACGCTCTGGGGACGAAATACCGCTTTTATTTCGAATACCTGAAGAAGGTCTTTCCCATATTCAGCGCCCTTAAGGAGGAGTGGGTCGAGGGTGAACTGACAACCTGTAAGGTGTGCGGGGAACCCTCCCCTTCGGAGGTCTGCTTCGTCTGCCGCCTAAAGGAGAGGGTGAAGAAGGACAGAACCCAAAGCGGTTAAAGTTTTTTACACCCTTTGGGGATTTTTTTTATCCCTTTTCCGCTAAACGGGTCAACAAAACCAACCCTAAGGGTGGAAAAGTTAAAAAATCCAAGTGTTGAAAAAAACAATTAAAGGATGTTCTTTTGTAGGAGTTTAAAAATGTTTGCTAAAAAATTAGGGCGCTTAGGAAGTAATCCACTATAAGCACCAGCATGGAGGCAACAACGACGGAGGTGGTTGTCGCCCTTCCCACCCCTTCGGCTCCCCCCTTGGTCGAAAAACCGAAGTAGCACGCTACCGCCGCTATGAGGAAGCCGAAGACGGTAGCCTTGTAAAGCCCGCCCAAAAAGTCGTGGAGCTCTACTATATCCCTCATCTTTTGCCAAAAGAGGTAGTCGTTTACCCCGAAAAGTTTGACCGCCACAAACCACCCGCCGAAAATACCGACCACATCGGCGAGGATTGTAAGGAGCGGAAGCGAAAGCGTAGCCGCCGCCAACCGGGGACTTACCAGATACCTTATGGGGTTTACCGCCAAAACCCGGAGGGCGTCTATCTGCTCGGTTACCTTCATAGTCCCTATTTGGGCGGTCATAGCCGAACCGACACGGGATACCACCATCAGGGCGGTTAGAACGGGTCCCAATTCACGAGCCATCGATATGGCGACAACCGCCCCGAGGAGAGATTCGGCGTTGAAGCGGTGAAAGGTCGAATAGGTTTCCACGACGATAACCCCGCCCGAGAAGAAGGAGGTGACCAAAACCACCGGCAAGGTTTCCGCCCCTATATAGGAGAGCTGTTTTATAAAGTGCTCCAACTTGGGAGGTTTTCTGAACCAAAACCAAACCGCCCAAAGTGTCATCAGGGTAGCCTCTCCCACCCCCTCGAAGAGGGATAGGAGTTTCTCCTTAAAGGGGAAAGTCATAAAGGGTAAATTTTCCGAAAAAGGGAGAGAAAGGAATTAATCCCCTTGGGGTGGTTTTATAACCTCCCTTATGGGGAGTCCGTATTTTCGTGCAAATTCGTAGTCCCTCTCGTCGTGGGCGGGAACCGCCATTATCGCACCCGTTCCGTATTCTGCCAAAACGTAGTTTGCAGTCCAAACGGGAATGAGGTCTCCCGTTAGGGGGTGAACCGCATACCTACCGGTAAAGACCCCCTCCTTCTCCTTAACGCGTCGGCGCTCCTCTACCGGCATCCGTTTTATTCTTTCCACGAACTCCTTAACCCCTTTCTCTTGGGGCGTTCCCTCGGCGAGCTTGAGGGTGAGCGGATGTTCCGGTGCGAGAACTATAAAGGTCGCCCCAAAGAGCGTGTCGGGGCGGGTGGTAAAGACCACTATCTCGTCCCCGGTATCCTCCACCTTGAAGATGATTTCTGCCCCCTCGCTCCTACCTATCCAGTTCCTCTGCTGTGCGATAACGCGCTCCGGCCATTTACCCTCGAGCTTTTCGAGGTCTTCCAGAAGCCTATCGGCGTAGGCGGTAATCTTGAGATACCACGACGGGATTTCCTTTTGGACTATCAGGGTGTCGCAGCGCCAGCATCTACCCTCTATCACCTGCTCGTTTGCCAAAACGGTTTCGCAGGAGGGACACCAGTTTACCACCGCGCTCTTGCGGTAGGCGATACCCCTTTCGAGCATCTTGAGGAAAATCCACTGGTTCCACCTGTAGTATTCGGGGTCGCAGGTCGCTATCTCCCTATCCCAGTCGTAGGAGAGACCGAGGAGCTTGAGCTGACGCTTCATATTTTCGATGTTTTTGTAAGTCCACTCGGCGGGGTGAATTTTGTGCTTTATGGCGGCGTTTTCGGCGGGCAGACCGAAGGCGTCCCAACCCATCGGGTGGAGGATGTTGGCACCCCTCATCTTGAGGTATCTCGCTATGGCGTCCCCTATGGTGTAGTTCCTGACGTGCCCCATGTGGATATTTCCCGAGGGGTAGGGAAACATCTCGAGGACATATTTCTTGTTGGGTTTCCCCTCTTCGGCTTTAAAAGCCTTCTCCTCCTCCCATATCCGTTGCCACTTCTTTTCGACCTCGCGGGGGTTGTACTTTTCCTTTGCCATTTCAAGGGAGAAAATTTTCTCACACCCAAAGGGGGACTACCCCTTGGCGCAGTCCCTTAGGAGATTGTAGAGTTTCCGCAGAGCCCTACCGCGGTGGGAAATTTTATGCTTCTCTTGGGGTTCCATTTCGGCGAATGTCTTCTCGTAGCCCTCCGGGATAAAGAGCGGGTCGTATCCGAAACCCTTGTCCCCCCTCGGGGCTTGGGCTATTCGTCCCCTGACCTCGCCCTCGGCGAAGAGTCCCCCCTCGTCGGAGTAGAGAACCACCACCGAAACGAATTTCGCCGAGCGGTCTCCCCTACCCTTTAAAACCCTAAGCAGTTTGCGGTTGTTGGCACTATCGGCGTCGGGAACGGGTTCCTCCCTGCCGAACTCCTCGAGGGCGTGAAACCTCGCCGAATATACCCCCGGAAGGGGCGCTATAGCCTCCACCACCAAGCCGCTGTCGTCGGCGAGGGCGGGGATGCCGAACCTCTCGAAGTAAGCCTTAACCTTCAGATAGGCGTTTTCCAAAAAGGTGGTTCCCGTCTCCTCAACCTCGACCTTCTCGGGTGGAAGGACAACCTCTATCCCCAGAGGTCGGAGGATTTCTTCAATTTCCCTCACCTTTTTGGGGTTGGAACTTGCGACCAAAATCTTTTTAAGGTTCATACAGAAACATTTTTCCCAACAGAGGGTGAGGGTGAAAAAGCAAACCTCAAAAGGTTAACGGAGCGTTTTATCCTCCTGAAGTTGTTTCAAAACCTTCGACCCGTAGAGGTAGAGGTAAGTCGCACTCCTCGTTAGGTTCTCCAAAATCATAGTCCCCCAGGGGATGTAGGGGGTTTTGTAGACCTTTAGCAGGAGCATGGCGGGGAGCAACCTAATCAGCCAGAAGTTGGTTATATTCACCACGAGGGGGATTTTCGTCTTTCCCAAACCCCTTATGGCGCCCGCCAAGACAAATATTACCGCCATCAGCGGTTGGGATAGGGCGATTATATAGAGGTATTTGACCGTCCACTCCACCACCTTCGGGTCTCTTGTAAAGAATTCCGCCAAGTGTTGGGAAAAGAGAGCGATGAGAATCCCCAAAAGGGTCATGATAAAAACTGCTACACCCAAGGCGGTCTTTATCCCCACCCTCACCCCGTAGGGGTTTTTTGCGCCGAAGTTTTGCCCCGCTATCGTGGTCGCCGCGAAGGAGAATGCCATCCCTACCGTAAAGGATACAGCCTCTATCCTAAGCCCTATCTGAAAAGCCGCCAAAACGGTGGCACCGCAAACCGCCACCAGTCCGACGAAAACGTTGTAGGAAAAGGACATAATTAGCCTTTCAACTCCCGTGGGCAAGCCTATTTTGAGAATGTCGAGGAGTTCCCTCAAGGAAAATAGACCCCCGCGGAGCGGGGAAACCTTTTCCTCCTTTATCAAAAAGGGTAGATAAACCAAAAGCGCGAGCGTCTCCGCCACCGCCACCGCCCAACCGGCACCCTCCACGCCCAATTTCGGAAAACCCAACTTCCCGTATATCAGAACCACCGCCAGACCTATGTTGGTGAGGGTTGTAAAGATTGTCGCGTAGAGGATTACCTTTGTCTTTCCGAGTCCGTTAAAGGTTGCGTTAATGGAATTCGTCGCAAACGCAAAGGGGAGGAGGAAAAATATCGGCTCCAGGTATTGGAGGGCTACATTTACGACCTCTTTGGGTGTGGAAAAGAGTTCCAAAAAGTGGAGGACAAAGGCTTTTCCGAAAAATACCATCGGTAGGGCGAATATGAGAGAAAGAAAAATCCCCAAGGAGGTTATTGCGTTCGCACTTTTGCCCGCACCCACCGATTGGGCGGTCAGGACGTTTACACCGGTATAGACGACCGCCATCGTGGCGTAGATAAACCACAAAAGGGTGGAGGCGAAACCTACCCCCGCTATGGCGAGACTCCCCAAGGGGGACACCAACAGGAGGGAAACGATATTCTGAACCGTGTAGAGGAGGTTCGAAAGTATTATCGGAACCGCAAGGGTGAGAATTTTCTTTATAACAATCCCTTTTGGAGTATCCCTCTCTATAACCACACTTTCGGAGGAACGGGACATAAAGGGAAAAACTTTATGGGTGGGGTCTTCTTTGCAATCTCCCAAAGGTGGAGAAAAAGAGAAATTAGACCCGAAATTTACCCTTCAACGGATGAAGCGGAGAAACCCAGTTTTGTTTTTATTCGGTGAATGACAAAGTAGAAAATGGGGACGTAAACCAGTGTTAGAAATGTTCCCACTATCAGACCGCCTATGGCGACCCAGGCGAGGGGTGCGAGCCTTTCCAAACCAACCGCCTTTTGGAGTGCGATGGGTATGAGTCCCGCTATGGTGGCGAAGGCGGTCATCAGGACGGGGCGGGTTCTAACCCTAACGGCTTCGACTAGGGCTTTGCGTATGTCCCCGTAACGTTTCATGAAGTCTTCGGCGAAGTCGATTAGTAGTA
>JALVTI010000149.1 GCA_027035985.1 Aquificales bacterium
TTTCGGGAAGGGGGGCGTAGTAGAGTTTTTCAGCCATTTTATCCCCGAAGGTGTAGCCCCAGTTGAAGAAGGCGGTAATCACTTTATCCCTCTCCTTTCTCTCTTTGGGGAGAAGCGCCCATGTTGCGCCCACTATAGGCCAGGTGTCGGGACCTGGTTGGTAGGTCAAATTTGTGTAAAAGCCGTTTTCGGGGCCCCAATCGGCGTATTTCAATGCGCTCTGGAAACCCTTTAGGGAGGGTTTTACAAAATTTCCGTCTCTATTTTGGAGCTCTGCGACCTCCAGGTTACCCTCAACTGCATAAGTGTACTCCACGTATCCCAAAGTTCCGTACTTTTTTTGAATGATAGCCGCAACGCCGGCGTTTCCCTTACCGGCGACCAAATTGGGTATACCCCAATAGGGCTTTTTAGAAGGTTTGTGGAAGCGGAGCTGTCCGTCGCAGGCTTTTACCAGATAGGAGGTTACGGTGTAGGTGGTTCCCGATTTGTCCGCCCTTACCACAACCAGAATCGGGAGGTGGGGGAGGTGGGCATTGGGGTTGTCCGCCTTGATGGTGGGGTCGTCCCAATACCTAATCCTTCCCGAAAATATACCGCATACGGCGCGGGTGGAGAGTTTTAGGTTATCGACACCGGGAATGTTGTAGGCGAACACCGCGCCGAAGGCGGCTATGGGAAATTGCATCAAATTCTTTCTCTTGAGCTGGGAGGGCTTCAGAGGGGCGTCGGTTGCACCGAAATCTACCATCCTCTGCGATACCATGCGGATACCGGCTCCCGAACCTACCGCTTGATAATTAACTTGAATACCGGTTATGGAGTTATACTCCTTTGCCCAAGTCTGTATGAGGGGGGCTATTGCACTGGAACCAGCACCGTTTACCTCTACGGCAAAAGAAAGGGTTGCACCAAATAATCCGGCTGCAACTAGCCTTTTCACCATCCTATAAATTGAAGTTTAAAGCTATAGGTGTTAAAGTTTTGTAAAACAAAAGAGATGTTGAGAAATCCATTTTATTGGATATTGTTGGTAATAATCTTTACCCCAGGTTTATTATTTTTTCTTCAATATCCTTATAAAGGATTAACTTTTATTCTGATTTCCTTGGTTGGTATAGCATATTTGTTTCATATTTTAGGAAAAAAATTGAAAATACTTACATATGTTTCCTTTGGTTTGGCATTAAGTTTTGGAGTAACCCATTTAACTATTGATAGCTTATTAGAGGTTTTATTTTATATTTCCAACGCATTTATAGTTCTGTTATTAAATTTTGAAAGGAGCTTTAGGAGTTACTTCTATATAAATATTTTAAGTTTGCTAAATCTGGTTCTTGTTAGTATAAATTTTCAAAACTTTCTATACGGTATTCTATTGATAATCTATCTATACCTTCTCTTGTATCTATTTTTACTTCTTGCGGTAAAGGGATATAAAGCGCTCCAAAAAGACATCTATTTTTGGCTTTTAAAATATTCAGGATTAATTTTTAGTGGGATTTTTGTTTTAGGAGTTTTGATTTTTCTTTTTGTTCCCCGTCCCGAACAGCCTATTATTGCTTTATTTCATAAAAATAGTCCTACTATAAGTATTGGTTACAACAACATTATAAAGTTAGGGGCTTTCTCCTCTATAGCGGATGACAATACCGTCGTTTTTAGGGCTAAATTATCTAAACCTGTTAAAGACCTATATTGGAGGGGAAACACCCTTGAGATATTTAGGAAAGGTGTTTGGATTTCCTATAAGGGTTTTTACTCATCCTACAGACCGAAAAATGGAACTGACTCTTTTGAAAGACCTATAAAGGAGGAGATTCTTATAAATCCTTACGGTGGAAAGACAATTTTTGTTTATCTTTACCCCGTAAAGGTATTAAATGCTACAACAAGTGTTGTTATAGATAAAACACGTGGCATCTTGGAGGCGGAAAAATTTTTCAATAAGCCTTTAAAGGTATATTTGGAATCCTCTAAAGATATATATGTAAATTTGAGGAAAAAAAATATCCTTTTGGAGGTTCCAAAAGATTTAAAACCCACTTTGTGGGAAATTATTTCCAAATATCACTTGAAAAGTGAATATCTTTTTACAGTTATTAGGAGGTTGGAAAAATATTTTTCCACCTTTAGGTATTCGAAAACTAACAGAGCAAAAAATTTGGTGGAGTTTTTAAAAGTATACAAAGAAGGAAATTGCGAATATTTTGCCACCGCATCGGCTTTATTGCTTAGAGAGTTGGGATTTCCCACTCGTGTTGTTGTTGGATTTCATGGCGGAGACTACAATCCTATAACTGGATTCTACGTTATAAAACAAAAGGATGCACACGCATGGGTAGAGATTTATTACAACAATACCTGGATAAGATTTGATGCTACCAAGTATGCTTTTTTCAGTAATTTAAGCAATAAAAATCGGGAAAAAGTTTCCAAAGAAGAATTATTTCTATTATGGGATACTTTAAACACCTTTTGGTTGGAGTATGTAATCAACTTTAATAAAGAAAAGCAAAAAAATTTGTGGAAAAAACTTCTTGATTGGATAAGCAACCCTAATATCAAAATTAATGAATTTTATATTGCTCCAGTGATTGCATTAATTTTATTAATCTTGTTGATTTTATTCGTAAAAAGAAAATTTCCATCCTTGATTTTAAGTTTTTATTTGCTATACAAATATCGTATTCGCATAAAACCCTCCTTAACACCAATAGAAGTTTATGTTTTTTTATGGCAAAAATACCCAGTGATATGGCGAAAAGAGAAAAAAAATTTATATAAATCATATATAAGGAGGGTATAAAGATGGCTTGTTTTGGAGGAGTTATTAAAATTTGTACCGATACCGGTGGAAATTTAATAGCCACTAATAATACAACAAATACCAATACCCAAAATAGTGCGAATCAAACAAATAATATATCCACTAGTGGGAGTGTAATAGTGGATTTAAATGCTTTAAAAGCTTCTCCCGTTCAATCTAACGATAATGCTAATCAAACCGAAACTAATAAAAAAGTATCTACTACTCAAAACAATAATGGGGTGAACACACCCGTACACAATAATGGAGTTGTTCTACATCTGAATACTGCTAAAACTGAAAAAGTTCAAGTAAAACATCGCCATCATCATCTAGGAAGACACATTAGTATTGGACAATTTATAAAGGAACAACTTGCAGATTTGGGAGCTATAAGAAACAGCCAAAATCCTATGGAATTTGCCCTGAACAAAATCAATAATGATAAAGCTTTTATTGAAAACTTTGTAAATGCATTAAAAGATGTTTTGAACATTCACATTTATGAAAATGTTGATAAAACTCAAAATCTTTATCAGTATAGTTTAGATGCAAATGGTAAAAACACCCATATTCATGAATGGTTAGAGGTAAACAATAACCAAGCTAAATTTGCATTGGGTGTAAATACGCCAAAAGTTAATATCCACAAATGGATTTACATAGACAAAAATACCGACCAAATAAATTATGTATTGAACTTATCGGGTAGAATTGTCCAAGTAAATGAAACCTTTAATGGAACACCTGCTAAGTATACCTACAGCTTAAACATTCAACACCCCAACCAAAATACCGCCTAATTTTCCTTTTGAATAACCTTTTATCTCCTGTATGAGGGGACGCTTTACCATTCTTGGAACCTCCTCCGCCATACCCACCAAGGAGAGAAACCACCCCGCCGTCTACTTCCAGTGGGGTGGCGAGGCTTTTCTATTCGACTGCGGGGAGGGAACGCAGAGGCAGATACAGATAGCGGAGCTTTCTTTTTACAAAATAGACAAAATTTTTGTAACCCACCTCCACGGAGACCACGTTTTGGGTCTCCCGGGGTTGCTCCAAACTCTCGATTTCCACGACAAGGATTATGTCGAAATTTACGGAACTCCCGGCATAGGGGAACTCGTTGAACTCTCCACCACGCGGTGTTTTTACATAAATACCGAAGACCTAAAGGTGGCGGTAAGGGAAATCCCACCCACCGAAGAGGTATACACCGTTTTGGAGACCGACACGTACAGGGTTTTGTCGATAGGTTTAAACCACACGGTGGATTGTATAGGTTACGCCTTCGAGGAGAGGGAAAAGTTCAAATACGACCGACAAAAGGTAAAACGGCTCGGTCTAAAAGCCCACCACTTTAAGGAACTCAAAGAAAGGGGCTACACCACCTTAGACGGAAAAAGGATAGAAAAGCACCAGCTGGGGAAGTTTAAAAGGGGATTTAAGTTTGTCTACATAACCGACACCTACTATACCGAAAACATATTTAAACTCGCCGAGGGCGCCGACTACCTAATTTTGGAGTGCACCTACTTCGACGAGGACGAATATGCCGAGGCGGTAAAACACCTCTCCTTCAACATCTTTAGGACGAGAATTTATCCCAAACTGCTTGGGTTGGGGGTCAAAAATGTGATTCTCACCCACTTTAGCAGGAGGTATAAAGACCTATCGAAGTTTGAGGAGGCTATAAGGGAACACAAAATGGAGAATGTCTATTTAGCCCGCGACCTTATGGGGTTTGAGTTTTGACCCCTACTTGGGTTAGAAATTTTTTAACCTCCGTATGGACAAAGTCGAGCAAAAATTCCTAAAGGCGGTTAGGGATTTCGACCTCCTCCGGGAGGGTGATAGGGTGGTCGTAGCCTTTTCGGGAGGGGCGGACAGCACTCTGCTTCTCCACCTTCTTAAAGAGTTTTCCGACTATCTGGGGCTGGGGGGTATTTACGCCGTTCATGTAAACCACTCGCTTAGGGAAACGGCTAAAAGGGATGAGGAATTTGCTCGCCGCTTTGCGGCGGGGATGGGTATTTCTATAGAAATAAGGCGGGTGGATGTGAGGCTCTACGCCAAGACCCACGGGCTCACGCCCGAGGAGGCGGGCAGGGTCTTGAGGTATCGAATCCTCGAAGAGGTTAGGGAAAGGCTGGGCTACACCAAAATAGCGACCGCCCACCATCTGGATGACCTGATAGAGACCCAACTGCTCTTTTACACCCGCGGGAATGCGGAGGGACTAAAGGGTTTCGAACCCAAAAGGGGTTTGGTGATAAGACCTCTCTTTTACCTCACAAAGGGGGAGATTTACGACTACCTCAAGAGGAGGGGAATACCCTTTGTCGAAGACGAAACCAACAGGGATGTGACGATTCCGAGAAACAGGATAAGGCACAGGGTCGTTCCCCAACTTAGGGAGATAAACCCCTCCCTCGAGGATAGTGCCCTAAGGGTTTGGAATATTCTCTCGGAGGAGGAGAGGTTTTGGAAGAAACACCTAAAGGGGTTGGAGGAGAAACTCCTCACTGCGGGTGGGGAAATACTTTTGGAGCCTTTTGGGGAACTGACCACCGCCGAACAGAGGAGATTTTTAAAACACCTTTTCCCGCAGTGGGGTTTCGAAACTGTGGAGACCGTCAGGAGGTTTGCCCTATCCCACCAAACCATTTGGAGGGGTGAGAAATTTGTCCTGCTAAAGGAGGGGGGGAAACTAATAATCTCCTCCAAGTGGAGTGTAAAACCTTACTCTTACAACCTCCCCGTGGGGGGTGAGGTATTCGTCGAGGAGGCGAATATCCTCCTAAGGGCGAGTTTGAAAAGGCTCCGTTCGTGGGAGGAGGTGAAAAACAAACCCCCAAATGTGGAATACTTCCAGTTTGAGCAACCGCCGGAGTATTTTGTCGTCAGAAATAGGCGCGAGGGTGACCGCTTCGTTCCCTTCGGCAGGAGAGGGGAGGTCAAGCTCAAGGACTTTTTTATAAAGGAGAAGATTCCCCGCCACAGGCGGGATTTGATACCCCTACTTACACTTGCCAACAAAATCTTATGGATAGTGGGAATTCGGAGGGGTAATTTTTTTGCGGTAAACGATTTAAATAAAGAGGTTGTGGAGGTGGTCTATGAACAATCTGATTAAGGGTATTTTTATATGGCTTGCCATTTTCGGTTTTCTCGTAATCGTCTTTTCCTTCGCGGAGAAACCCATTAAGGAGGAACTTAGAAACCAGGTTGAGGCTCCCTTTAGCACCTTTGTGGAGCTGGTAAAGGAGGACAAAATAAAAGAGGTAACCATAAAGGGGAACGAAATAATCGCCGTTACCAAAAACGGACAGGTTATAAAAACGACCGCACCTCCGAATTATAACGAGATTTACGACGAACTCCTCCAAAAGGGGGTGAAGGTATCGGTCGAACCCCAATCGGACAATATGTGGCTTAGAACCCTCCTGGGGTGGCTTCCGATACTGCTCTTTATCGGTCTGTGGTTTTTGATGCTCCGCGGGCTCGGAGGGGGTGGCGGTGCGGCTAACAGGGCTTTCTCCTTCGGAAAGAGCAGGGCGAAAATCTACATAAACGAGAAACCCCAGGTCACCTTTAAGGATGTGGCGGGTATAGACGAGGTCAAGGAAGAAGTTAAGGAGATTATCGACTACCTCAAAAATCCCGAAAAGTATAAAAAACTCGGCGGTAGACCCCCCAAGGGTATCCTACTTTACGGAGAACCCGGTGTGGGTAAGACTCTGTTGGCTAAAGCTATAGCCGGTGAGGCAAACGTTCCCTTTATTTCTGTGAGCGGTTCCGACTTCGTCGAGATGTTCGTCGGTGTGGGAGCCGCAAGGGTTAGAGACCTCTTTGAGACCGCCAAAAAGCACGCGCCGGCGATTATCTTTATCGACGAGCTCGACGCCCTCGGCAGGGCTAGGGGTGCCGGCTTTCCTGGCAGCGGAAACGAGGAGAGGGAACAGACCCTCAACCAGCTCCTGGTGGAGATGGACGGATTTGACAGTTCGAGCGGTATAGTGGTGATAGGCGCCACCAACCGCCCCGATATCCTCGACAGGGCGCTTTTGAGACCTGGGCGTTTCGACAGGCAGATTTACGTTCCCAAACCCGATATTAAGGGTAGGTATGAAATTCTGAAAGTCCACGCGAGAAACAAAAAACTCGCCCCCGATGTCGACCTCTGGGTGGTCGCCAAGGCTACCCCCGGTTTTACCGGCGCCGACCTGGAAAATCTCCTGAACGAAGCCGCTCTGCTCGCCGCCCGTAAGAACAAGGACGCAATAACGATGGAGGAGATAGAGGAGGCTATCGACCGGGTAATGATAGGTCTCGAGCGCAAAGGGGTGGTCATTACCGACAAGGAGAAGAAGAAGATAGCGCTCCACGAGCTGGGGCACGCGATGATGACGCTGATGAGCGAAAACGCCGAACCCCTTCACAAGGTGACGATTATCCCGAGGGGTATGGCGCTGGGCGTTACCCAACAGCTACCCATTTCGGACAAACACCTCTACGATAAGAAGGAGTTGCTCGACCGCATTCTGGTTATGCTGGGCGGTAGGGCTGCCGAAGAGGTCTTCTACGGCAAGGAGGGTATAACCACCGGTGCGGAAAACGACCTCCAAAGGGCTACCGACCTCGCCTACCGGATGGTCTCCCTGTGGGGTATGAGCGACAAGATTGGACCCGTTTCGGTCAGCCGAATATCGAACCCATTCCTCGGTGGGGGAATGGAAAAGATTGATATCTCCCCCGAGCTCGCGAGGGAGATAGACCTCGAGGTTCAAAAGCTTCTGACCGAACTTTACGAAAAGGCTAAGAAAATTCTCGAAGAAAACAAGGAGGCTATACTCGCTGTCGCCGACAAGCTTGTGGAAAAGGAAACCCTATCCTGTGAGGAGGTTGTCCGCATTCTCGAACAATTCGGGGTAGAGGTTAAAAACAAATGCCGCAGTGAGGATGAACTTAAAAAAGAAGTTCTAAAGGAGGAAGAAAATTTCCAAACTTCCCAAGAGGAGGGAACGGAAGAAGTTAAGACTTCTGTTGAAAAGGGTAAAGAAGAAGATAAACCCCTGAAAAAGGTTCAAAATATAATTGCCAAACTAAAGGGTAAAGGGGAAGAAAAGGGTGATTCCTAAAAAGGGAGTTTTGGTTCTTTTTCTCCTTTTGGTAAATTTTTTATACGCTTTACAAGTAAAATATGAGGTTTATTACGGCTTTTTCCCCGCCGGCATTATTGAAATAGACTTTCAAAACGAACAGGTTGTGGTGAAAGGAAAAAGTAGTGGAATTTTGGGATGGTTTTATAAATATCGCCTTTATATGGTCTTTAATTTAAAAAATCCCGAAAAAAGTTTTCTTATAGAAGATGAAAATGGTAAACATAGGGAGCTCAATTACAATAAAATTCTCCATAAAAAGGCTTGGCTTCCGCTTGTAATAAAGATTTTACTTAGCGGGGTAGATTTAAACAAATTAAAAACTATAAAAGTTGCAAATTATAGAATAATCCTTCAAAAAAGGGAAGGAAATAACTATACCTTTAAGGTAGAGGGTAGTAAAAAGGTAAGAAAAATTCAATTGTTGGGGTGGAAAAAGGGATTTTTCCCAAAAAAAATAGTGATAGAAACTTCGGAAGGAACTTTAGTATTGGAAAAAACTTAAAATTTAAATTTGAAATCGATATAAATATCTTGAACGATAGGTTCGTCTATCGGTGCAAATCTTAGATTTTTAACAAATTGTAAAATGGCTTCATCGACCTTTGGATTTCCGCTCCTTTTGAGTAAAACGGCATTAATAACCCTTCCGTCGGGAAGAACCGTTATTTTAACCTCTACAGGTGCGGGAGGATATTCCACCTTTAGGGGGTTTATGGGGGGTATATAGATAACTTTCCTATTTGTGGATAGTTTAACTTTCCCACCTTTGGATAATCTAGCCTGGGCTTTGGAGGTTATTTTCTTAAAAACAAGTTGATACTCTTGCTTAACAACGGGTATTAACTCCGAAATTAGGGAAGGTTTTTTGTTCGTTTTTCCTTTTTGTGTTTCTTTCGAGGATTTTCCCGATGAGGTATATGCGTTTGTTCCTCTTTGATTGTTTGTTTGTTTTAATTCTACCTTTTGAACTTTTAGATTTACAACTAAAGGTGAATAGTAGGTTTTTGTCCCTTTAAAGGCGTTCTCAAGCGCTTTTCCTACCCAATAGGAGTAGATGGAAAAAAGTATAAGGTTGACTACGAAGGATATGGTTAAATATCTGACCATTTGTAGTTTAATGTTAAGGACGTTGACCCAAAATGAGGTTAACAGTTGCTTTTATATTGCTGGTCATCCTTTTTAGCCTTTTCATCAAGCTTCAACCTTTTTTGGAGATAAAAGGTTTTTCCGCCGAAGGCGGCTTAGGGTTTCAACTTTTAAAGTTCCACTTTGGGAATTTTTCGCTAACGGTAGCGGATGCCAAATATAGGTGGGGTAAGGGACTATCTATAGGTGTTTTAGCCGTAGAAGTACCCAATCCTCCACCCTCTTATGTGGAAACCGTTGAGAAACCTAATTACCTCCTTTTGAGGCAATCGATAGAAAAATTTTTAAATTTTTTTGATTATATTCCCTTCCCAATAAAGGTTAAGGATGCGTATTTTCTTTTTGGAGAAAACTCTTTAAACCTTTACGATTTGGGAATTTCAAAAGGAAATATTTCCGTTAGGTATGGAGAGCTTTTTCTTCCAAATAATGGGGTTTTTATTTTGGAAAACCTTTCTTTGTCGGGAAGTAATTTCTATGCAATTTTTTCGGGAAAGTATCGCTGGAACAACTTAAGCGGCGATTTAGTTCTATCTTTAGACCCTAAATCGGGAAAAATACAATTTTCCTCCTCCAATAGTTTTGAAAAAAAGAAATTTCTTTTAAAGGGAAATCTGTTTTTAACTAAGTATCCTTATGGATTTTTATTTATTGATTACCCTTTTGGTAAAGTTAAATCCCTTTTCCATTTAAAGGATTTCCTTTTAAATGTTTCCTTAAGGGGGAATTTAAAGTTCTTAAATTATTCAATCCGCGGATTGATTGAATTTTTTCCCTTTCCGCATTATCAATTTGAAGGTTCTTTAAGAAATCTATGCGGTAGAACTATCGAATACACCTTAATTGGAGATGAAAAAAAGATAGGTTTAGCCATTTTAGATATTAAGGATAGGGGGTATATATCCTTAAATGTTCCTTTTAAAAGTTCAGTATTGGCTTTGGGAGAATTGAATGGAGGGTTTTTAAAGTTTTTTGGAAAAACCGAAAAGTGGAATTTTATTGTTAAAAATGTCAACCTATTGGATTTTTGTGGGTTTTCTTTAAAGGATTTTAGTTTGGATGCAAAAGGTTTAAAAGATACAGTTAGAGGAACTTTAAATTATTCCAAAATAAACTATAGGTGGTTCACCCTTTACAAACAAAATCTAAAATTTTCATTCTCCGCGGAAAGGAAGTTTCTCGAATTAACCGGAGCCTTAAAGGGAACTTTATCCTCTTATGATGGAGTTTTTTGGGGTTATCTTTCGGGTAAATTAGGAATTAATGAAAAAATTTTAGTCTTTAATCTTCCTCAAATAGACATATTTAGGGGTTTTGAAACAACAAAACTCAAACTGTGGTTACAAAAGCTTTCTTGGAAGGCAATAAATTTAAGAAATATTCACATTTATTCCCTTGTAAGGAAGAATTTCTTGAAAACAACATTAAGTGGAAATGTGGAGGGACACATACTTTACTCGGAAGGTAAGTATCTATCAAACCTTAAATTGTGGTTTTTCTATGGGGGTAAACCCTATAAACTTACCCTTTACGGAAGAGGAACACAAAAAGAGGGAAATGGAAAATTATCTTTGGAAGACTTATCTTTCACTTGGTCGTATCAAAAGAGGTTCAAAACATATTATTTTTCCCACAAAGGTCAATATAAGTTTCTAACATTTGGTGGAAAAGTTCTTTTTGGAACCAAACGGGTAGAGTTTTGGGAAACCCTACAAATAGAGCCAAATCCGACGGGGATAACGGGAGTTCTAAACTTTATAGGGGAAGGGGATAGGAACCTGTTTCATTTGAAGGGAACAATTTTACCTTTCTGCCTTGCCCTAACGGGGGAAAAGATAGCCTGTTTTAAAACCGGCGAATTTGAAAAAAATAATAGAAACATTTACCTGCATTTGGAAAGTATAAAAAATTTCCCTGTATATGCATCGATAAATTTTAGACTCTTAAAGTTTAAGAAACTCTTTTTGAGAACACTTTTTAAGTTTAGAAACGATTTTATCAATAGTTTTATAACTTCTTATGGATTCTATTTGGAAAAACCTAAGGAAATAGTTATCCCATTTAAATTTGAGGGAGATATTTCGTCGTTGCCGAAAAATCTATTTTGGATTTATACCACCGAATTAGACCTATTTTCGGTTTATTTTTACAAACCTTTAAAGGTTTATTTAACTTCACAGATTAACAAAGGAGTCTTTTTTTCTTTAATAGGTTTATCCGATGCTTTTTCGAAAACACTTTACGGGTCGGCTTCTGTACTTTTGAAAAGTGGAGTTTTTAAAGCGGATCTGGACTTTTCCGAATTACCACTTCGGGCAAATATTTCTAACTTTTTGAGGGGGTATTTAAATACAGCTTTAAACCTACGAGTGGAAAAAAGAGAAAAGACTTTTTCCGTCAAAGGAGTGGTTCTCTCCGGTGGTTTCCTAAAGGTGATTTCATATAAATTCCCTTCATCCCCTTCCGGAGGAGGTGAAAGTAAAAATTTACCTTTAAAGGTTAATTTGGAATTTTTTTCTTCGGAACCACTGTATGTGGAAACACCCGATGGTAAATTTACCCTAAACTACAGGGGAAAGGTTGTAGGGAAAACAGTTAAAGCAACGGTGGAAATAGCGTATGGGGAGCTGAAATTCTTGGGAAAGACCTTCTATATTCACGGTGGAGAAATAGATATCGTGGGAAATAAAGTCTATTTGGACATTCCTATGACCTATTACGCTCCCGAAAGAACTATCTACTTAAGGATATACGGAAATCTTCCGTGGAATAATCTAAAAGTTGAAATCTATTCAACGCCTCCAGCTCCTAAAGAGGAGTTGCTTGCAGCTTTAATATCGGGGGGAGGGACTGCCGGTATTGCTTCCAATCTGCCTTTGGCAAAGGTTTTGCTTCAAGGGGCAACTATGGGATTGGTGGGAGTGGTTAATAAACTCTCCTCTTCATTAATTAGTGGAGTTAGCATTAAATTTGAACCCTCATTCGACCCTACCACCGGTTTTGCAATAGGGGTGGATATAGAAAAACAATTTGACGATTTTGCCACAATAGGTTATCACTGGTTCCCCTCGTCCAATCCGAAAACGACGTACTTATGGGGAGCGATGAAATTCCTATACAACACCTATCTGAGGGGTGTGAGATATTCCGATGGGTCAAATTCTCTCCTTTTAAGGTTTGCGAAAGAATTCGGTCTCCCCTTCTGAGGGGAAGACTTAATATTTAGAGATTTTGCGATGAGATTTAGGAAGTATTCAAGAAAGCACGCCTTTAACATCCTATACCAGTGGGATATAACCGGCGAACCGCTCGAGGAGGTGAAAAAGAATTATTGGAAACACCTCGAGGAGGTTTACAAAAACGCTGCAAACCTCGCGGAGGATTTGCTGAGGCGGATAGAAAGCGGTGAGGATGTAAACGTCGAACTCTATTCGAAAAAGTTTGAAACCCTCGCCGACGAGGAGATAATGGCGGAACGCCTCCGCAAAAAGCTTTATACCGTCTACCTCCTGCTGAAGGCGGCGGAAGAATTTCATAACTTCACCCTGACCTTTACCGGGTGGATTAGCGAGCGTTCCCGCGCAAAGTTGCAAAAGGCTAAGGAGATACTCGCGGAGATAAAGCGTATTTTGGAAACCGTAAAGGGGATAAACGGCGAGGATAGGGAACGTATAGAGGAGTTGGAAAAATTTGTCCTCGGGGTGGAGGAGAACCCGCCCCAGGATTTCGACACCCTGAGGGAGTTGGAGGAGAGGTTCCGCCAAAAGGTTTTCGAACTCTCCAAAACCTATTTGGGGGAGATAAAAGATTTCGCCACCAAACGGGTCAACGAGGATATGGGGGAGATAAAGGAGTATGCGGAGAAACTTCTAAACGCCTACAAAGAACATCAGATAGAGGTCGACAGCACCATAGAGGAGTTTCTAAAGGACTGGACTCTCGACAGCCTCGGGAGCGTTGAGAGGAACCTCCTAAGGCTCGGAACTGCGGAGTTTATGTATGTGGGCGTTCAAGACCCCGGTAGGGCTTTCAACGACTACATAGACTTTGCAAAGGCTTTCGTGGGCAAGAAAGCGGCTAAGTTTGTAAACGGCGTCCTATCGGCTATTTACAACAAAAAGGTCGCCGCAAAAGGTGGGGAGACAAAAGAAAACCCTTCGGAAGGAGAGGGTTAATATCTCCCTTTAAGGGGATTTTTTGATTTATCCCCTTTTAGGTTTTAAATAACCGCCTCCAGGAGTTCCCTTATGTGGGAGTACCCCTCCACCTTCGGATTTTGGAGTTCTTGGGCAACGCTTTTGGGGGTTAGAATTCGGTTAAATCCGAAGCGCTCCGCCTCCTTAACCCTCGCCTCGGCAAAGTAGACGTTTCTAAGCTCCCCCGTTAATCCCAACTCCCCGAAGACCGCCACATCGGGGGGTATCGGCTTGTTCTTCGCCGAAGAGGCTATGGCGAGCGCCACCGCCGCATCGATACCCGGCTCGTCCACCTCCATACCTCCGACGATATTTACGAAAACGTCCTTATCGCGGAGGAAGATATTTGCCTCCTTTTCGAGGACGGCAAGTATCAGGTTTAACCGGTTGGGGTTAAAACCCTCGCTCCTCCTCTGGGGGGTTGCGTAAACGGAGGGTAAGACCAACGCCTGGATTTCCAACAAAACCGGTTTAGTCCCCTCGGTGTAGGGAAAGACTACCGTTCCCGCTCTGTCGGCATTCCTTTCGGAGATAAAGAACGCCGAGGGTTCGGGAATCTCCTCCAAACCGAAGGAGGTCATCTTAAAGACCGCCACCTCACCCGAAGGTCCAAATCTGTTTTTTACCACCTTTAGGATGCGGTAGAAACTGCCCCTCTCTCCCTCGAATTGGAGAACGGTATCGACTATATGCTCCAACACCTTGGGACCCGCGATTTGCCCCTCTTTGTTCACGTGCCCCACCACGAAGGCTGTCGCGTCGTTTCTCTTCGCAAACTCCGTAATGCGGTAGGTGACCTCCCTAACCTGCGAGACGCTCCCCGCCGAACTCTCCAGCTCCCCCGAAAAGACCGTCTGCACCGAGTCGAGTATTAGGATGTCGGGTTTTAGTTCCTCGGCAACCTCCTCTATCCGCTCCAGAAGGGTTTCCGAAAAGACAACGAGATTGTCGCTCAAAGCCCCGAGCCGCTTGGCGCGGAGGTATATCTGATTCACACTCTCCTCTCCGCTGATGTAGAGAACCTTTTTCCCCTTACCGGCGAGGGAGTGGGATAGTTGAAGTAAAAGGGTGGACTTCCCTATACCTGGTTCCCCCGCTATTAGTGCGACCTGACCCTTTACCAATCCCCCGCCGAGGGCGTTGTCGAAGACCTTTATCCCCGACGGGAAGCGGATATATTCGACCTCCTCCGCTTGGGTTATGGGAATGGGCTTACTATTGGCGGATAGGAAGTTTAAAACGTTCCTACTTTTGGTCTTTACCTGCGGGACTTCGACCTCTTCAGTGAAGGTGTTCCACCCCCCGCAGGAGGGGCATCTACCCAACCACCTACCGCTTTGATATCCGCACTCGGAGCAGATGTAAACGGTCTTTTTCTTCGCCACCTTCGGGAAAAATTAAAGGAAAAAACCCCCAAAGGGGGGGAATTTTTTTTGTAAAAAATCAAACGGAAGATTGGGCTCTACGCCTGTCGGCGATAAAGACCAGTATGGCGAGGAATACATAGAGAGCCAAGAGGTAGAAGCGGGCTATCCACTGCACCACGTTGGTATGTCCCAATCCGCTTAGGAGATTGTTCGCTATGAAGCCTATTAGGAGGACAAGGAGAAATAGGGGGGTTATATAGCGAACGATGTAGTAGTAGATTTGGGGAACCCTTATCAGACCCCCGCGGTTAATCTCCTCCCAAGCCTTTTTGGCGTCGTAAATCCAGTAAAAGAGGATTACCTCGAAGAGTCCGAGCACTATAACGAAGAAGGTGCCAGCCCAAAAGTCGAGTTCGTCGAGAAAGCCCGCAAGGAATACCACTGCCTGCGCGCCGACGAATACGATGAGTGCCGTTAGGAATACCGCCGTTTTACGGCTAAAACCGAACTCGTCCTCGAGGAAGGCTATCATCGGTTGAAGTATCGCGACCGAAGAGGTAACCCCCGCTATAAAGAGGAGGAAGAACCACAGAAATCCGAAGAACTGCCCCGCCTCCATATTGGAGAAGATAGCGGGCAAACTCACGAAACCGAGGTTAAACGCTCCCTGTTTGGCGATAAGTATGGCGTTGGCAACCCCGAAAAAGGCGACAGCCGCGGGTATGGCAATGGAGGCTCCGAGGATAACTTCGGCAAACTCGTTTAGGGAAGCCGCCGCCAATCCCGATAGGGCTATATCCTGGTCTCTGCGAACGTAGGATGCGTAGGTGATAATCGCACCGAAACCGAGACTTAGGGTGAAAAAGATTTGTCCCACGGCGGCAATCCAGACGTTGGGGTCTTTAAGTTTGCCCCAATCGGGGTTCCAAAGGAAATCCAACCCCTGGACGGAACTCCTCTTGGGAACGGTTAAGACCGCTTGGAGGTTTTCAAATCCCTTTGTCTCCCCCTTGGTGGAGACGGTTACGTTCTTAGCCTCCAACAGCAGTTGGTCGTAGGAAATAACCTTTTCCCCTTTGGGGGTTTTCAGGTGGATTTTTCCCCTATCGATGTAAAGCTCCACCTCGGTTTTACCCGCTTTGGGGGATACCTCCGCCAGGAGCTCACCCGAAACGGTTTTTAAATCCAAAACACCACCCTTGGGAACGGTTATGTCGAGTTTCCCGTTGTCGGCGACGAGTAGAATACTCTCGTTGGGGTTTTTCAAAACGAGCTGACCGGTTGGGATTTCGAGGGTCAAAACCCTAACCATCAGAACGACGGCGATTACAAAGAGGGTGGGCATAGCCCATTTGACGAATTTCTCGATACCCCCCGATATACCCCTGTAGAGGATGTAGATATTTATGGCGAACGTCAGCAGGAAAAAGAGGTAAGCCCACAGGGAGGGTTCCATCAGCAATCCGCCGTGCGCTCCTATGTAGTTTGTAACGAAATCGACGAAGGGCTTCAGATACTCGTTGGGGTCTTGGATACCCTGCTCCGGTTTGGGTGCCAATCCCAAGAGATACATAACCGAAAAGCCGAGTGTCCAACTCTCTATGTAGACGTAATAGGTGGCTACGACTAGGGGTATCCATATGCCGAGAACGCCTATGTATTTGGCTATCTTCTTCCTCCAGAGCATATAGAAGATTGCCGGGGTTGTTCCGTGTCCCTTTGAACCGCCGAGCCTTCCCATAGCCCATTCGGTCCACATGAGGGGGATACCGACTATCAGGAAGGCTATGAAGTAGGGAATCATAAACGCCCCGCCGCCGTGCTCTGTCGCCTGGTTGGGAAAGCGTAAGAAATTGCCGAGACCGACGGCGTTACCCGCCATCGCCAGAATTAGACCTATCCGCGTTTGCCAGTGCTCCCTGTTTACTCCCATCGGAGGAATAAGGATATACGAGGAAAACCTTTAAAAGTTTAAAGGATTGGGACTCCCCCTTAGGGTCGAACTTAAACTTAATCCTTTTAATGGAAGAGAAAAGGAAACCGACCCTCCGCAAGTTAGCCCTTAAGGAGATAGACCGCGTTAGGTGGATACCACAAAGCGGATACAACCGCATAAGGTCTATGGTCGAAAACCGCCCCGACTGGTGTATATCCCGTCAAAGGGTTTGGGGTGTCCCCATAACCGTCTTTTACTGCAAAAAGTGCGGCGAGATAATAGCCGACAAGGAGTTATTCGAACACATAGCCAAGCTCTTCGAGGGTTACGAATACGGCGCCGACCTCTGGTTTGAAAGGGATGCCAACGAACTCCTACCCGAGGGCTACAAATGCCCCAAGTGCGGCGGCACCGAGTTCGAAAAGGAGGAGGATATCCTCGACGTGTGGTTTGACAGCGGTTCCTCCCACGCGGCGGTTTTGAAGGCGAGGGGTATCCAAAAAGCGGATATGTACCTCGAGGGTAGCGACCAGCACAGGGGATGGTTCCAATCCTCCCTGCTTGAGGGAACCGCATCTTACGGATTTGCCCCCTACGACAGCGTGCTAACCCACGGATTTATCCTCGACGAGAAAGGTCGGAAGATGTCAAAATCCCTCGGCAACATCGTCGCCCCTCAAGAGGTTATAGACCAATACGGTGCCGATATACTCCGTCTATGGACTGTCAGCGAGGACTACACCGAGGACATCAAAATAGGAAAGAAAGTTATTCAGGGTATCGCCGAGGATTACCGCAAGATTAGAAACACCATAAGGTTTTTACTCGGAAATCTGCACGACTTTGACCCCGATAAGGATGCCGTAAAGGTGGAAAACCTCCACGAGTTCGACCGCTGGATGCTCTCCCACCTCCAAAAGGTGGTTAAAGAGGTTCACAACCACTACAGGGAATACCAGTTCTACAGGGCTTTTAACCTCCTAAAGGCTTTTATAAACAGGGAACTTTCGGCGGTATACCTCGACGTTCTGAAAGACCGCCTCTACGTCTACGCCCCCGACTCCTGGGAGCGCCGAAGCGCCCAAACGGTGCTTTGGGAAATCCTAATGGCGCTTACCACAATACTCGCCCCCATTTTGAGCTTTACCATGGAGGAAACCTGGCAGACCATTAGGAGGTCTATAAAGGGAGACCTCCCCGAAAGTGTATTCCTCGCCTTGATGTACCAACCCAAAGAGGAACTAATCGACGAAGACCTCGAAGCGGTTTATTCGAAACTTCTCAAACTCCGTGAGGAGGTCAACAGAGCCCTCGAACAGGCGAGGAGGCAGAAATTAATCAGACACCCCTATGAGGCAAAGGTTTACCTCGAACTTCCGGAGGAATACAAAAAGTTGGTCGAACCCCGAATGGACTACATACCCTTCTTCCTATCGGTCAGCCAGGTTGAGGTCGGAGAGGCTAAGGGCGATATAGTCCTCGAAGGGGAAGAGATAAAAGGTTTAAAGGTGGGCGTGTCGAAGGCTGAAGGGGAGAAATGCCCCAGGTGTTGGGTCTACTTCCCCCATAGCGGGTTTGTCGAACTGCCCGACGGACAGAAGGTTTGCAAGAGGTGTTACAAAGCCCTCAAAGATATGGGTTTGGTCTAATTACCACCCCTTCGGGGGTAGACTTTCCCAATAGTCCCCTCTTGGGGGAATCTTTTCCCTTTCCACACTTCGACCCTTTGGAGGTGTATACCCGCAGTGCCACCCGTTTTGGCACTCTCCGTAATGGTAAGGCTCGGGGTGGTGATAGTAGTAGCAATCACCTTCGCAGTGATTGTAATGCCTATAGTGGTGTTCCCCGTGGTGGGCAAATGTTACCCCGACCAAAAAGGGTGCGAATATTACAAATAAAATCCTCATAAAGTAAAAATGATAATTTACTACCAAGTCCTACAATGGTGGCAAAACTTATGAACCTTGCAGGGAGGTTTTATACAACAACCTTTTGGGGGACAGCAGGAAAAAGTAAATCCCACAAGAGGTAGTAAAAGAATTAACCACCTCATAAAGGAAAGAATTATTTTTCCGCTGTTTTGTTTGTTTCCCGTTCCGTTGCCGATTGTTTTACATTCATGGATTGCTTTTCGTTAGAAGAGGCTTTGCTTGCCCTAATCCACTGACGGTATTTATAACCGAATTCCCTCCTCCATTGTTGAAATGCCTTCTTTCTCTCCCTTTTAATATTCCACAGGCATAGGTTCATATCCCTAACACCTTTTGCGTTTTTTACACACTCTATTTCCTTTTTGTCGAAAGAGACTTTGGTTTCATACCATTTGAGGTATAGGGATTTGCACTCGTCCCAGTGTTGGGAACACATTTGCCACCATAAACTTTTGGAGAAACCGAGATTAACTCCCAGAACCACAAAGAGGACTATAAAAAAAATTTGCCTCATCGGGGATGATTATAGGGGAGAAAAAATGGATAAGAAAAACGTTATTTGACCTCTCGGTGGATGGTGTGTTTATTGCACCACCTGCAGTATTTCCTGAATTCCAACCTTTTGGCGTGTCTTTGGGGGTTTTTGGTAGTTATATAGTTCCTCCTCTTGCACTCGGTGCACGCCAGGGTAACCTGAACCCTTTTCGAAGCCATCGCCTACACCTCTCAAATTTTGTTTAAAAAGAAGCCCGCGCTACGCGCGGGGAAATGAATTATTCGATAATTTTGGTGATAACGCCCGCACCTACGGTTTTACCACCTTCGCGAATTGCGAACCTAAGCCCCTCTTCGAGCGCAACGGGAGCCATCAGCTCGACTTCCAACTC
>JALVTI010000150.1 GCA_027035985.1 Aquificales bacterium
TGGCTTTCTTCCCCTCTTGGCTTTGTAGAGACCTTTTGCTATAATGAACTCATCGAATATTTGGCTGTATTGTTCGATTATTTTTAGGGCGTCCCATTCCTATTTTATTTTCTCACCCGGCGTATAAAGCATTATTAAATTAATAGCTTATGTTTGCATTAGAGCAAATTAAAGAACTTGCAAAAGAGATAGAAATGCTTAAGGAAAAAATCGATAATATCGACCCTCAAAAGGATTTGGCTTCCCAGGGTGTGGACTCACTGGATACTTTAAGCCTTCTGCTCCTTATACAGGAAAAATACGGAGTTCAAATCCCCGACGAGGATATTCCAAAACTCGAAACCTTAAACGATATTGTTGAATACGTAAATAAAAAACTCCAAGAAAAGGAAAATTAAACCCTTTTCAAAATAGCGGAGGCGGAGGACAAACCAACCCCAAAACCGGATATTAAAATTCTCCCAATCCCCTTTTCGTTTAAAAACTTCTCCAACACGATAGGGATTGAGGAAGATACGGTATTTCCATATTCGGAAAAATCTATTGGAACCTTTTCGGGGGGTAGTTTTAACCTCAACCTCAAAACGTCGAGCATATACTTACTCCCCGGGTGGAGGATAAAGAGGTCTATATCGTCCTTTGATAGGTTGTTTTTCTCCAATAAGGTCTGTATCTGCTTGGGGACGGAGGTGAGAACGTAGTTGAAAACAGCCCTTCCGTTCATAAAGAGTTTGCCATCCCTTACTATAAGGGCTTCATACTGCTTCCCATCGGTTTCAAAAATGGCATCGCGTATAACCCATTTGGGGTTTTCGGTTAAGAGCGTAACCGTGGCGGCATCGCCAAAGAGCAAAGAGGTGTTTTTATCCCCCTCATCGACTATTTCGGAATAGGGGTCGGAGGTAAAGAGAAGCCCTTTCTTTATTCCAAACTTTTCCATAAAGGAAACGGCTATGGCTAACCCGTAAACGTATCCGCTACAGCCCAGAGAGATATCGAAACAGGCGCAATTTTTGGGTAGTCCCAACTTTCCGTGGACTACCGCCGAAGTATGGGGTAGTCGGTAGTCGGGGTTTTGCGTTACGACAATGGACAATCCTATCCCGTCAATATCTATTTCTTCCTTTTTTTGGAGATTTTTAAATGCTTCCACGCATAGGTCTGAAGCCCTTTGATATTCCTCCTTTACCGCCCTTGTAATGACACCTATTTTGTTCTTTAGAAAGTTTTCATCTATTCCAAATTTTTCCAGTTTCTCGAGGTTGGATTTTCTCTTTTGCGGAATGTAAACCCCTATATTGTTAATTCCTATCATCATTTACCCCACAAGGGAAAAATATATCCTCCCAACCGGTTTTTCCCCAACAAATACATTCGAAGAGGTCAATTTACTACCGAGGGTCTGATTTAAACATACCTTTAAAGGTATAAAATCGCTTGGAACCCCCTCCAATTGGAATCTTGCAAAATACCACTTACCCTTTTTGGGTAACAATTTCAAGTGCAAAAACTTGGTCAGGGCTACCAGATGCTCTATAAAGGAATAGGAACTCCTTTCCTCCAAGATTGCACAGTTATCCCGAATAAAAGCCTTTTCGGTTATCGAATCTTCATCGTATTCGTATCTACAGTTTATTGGTTTTTCCGCTTCAAAGCCGTAAAACCTCTTTTTTTCACCTCTTTTGGTGAATTCAAACGTAAAAACCAAATTGAGTTTTTTGTCCAGAGAATCCTTTAAAAGGATGTTCTTATCGGTAATCCTGTAAAAGGAGAAGTTGATATTTTCAATATCGCGGCCGAATATTTCCAAGAGTTTATTAAAACATCGGTGCTGTGGAGATACTTTCTGCCTCCTTTAAAGCAAAATTCCAACAATTTTTCCATACCCTTACCTCCTGTAAGGTCTAATTGGAGGCGGTTCCTCCAACCAGGCGTATATATCTTTCTTTAAAAGCTCTATTGCCGAATTGAAGAAATCTTTTGTCTTATAGCTGTAGACCTTTCCCATACCGAGATGGGCGGTATTTATGGGATGTTTTTCCGAGAAAAATTTAAAGAACTTTCGGTTTCTATCCCTCTTTATTAGGTGATATATTTCGTGATAAATAACGTGCATATAGAAGTTTTCCCTCTCAATTCTCCCATCGGGCTTTACTATGGGATGGTTGAACTCCTTGATATACCTATAGGGAACGTGCATAACGAATTCGGCGTGGTGGATAATGCTACAGGTTAAGTTGGGAGGCATTCCCACACTTATGGTTAAGGTATTTTCAAGGGATAACAACCTATCGTAGGGGCTATCTATTCCATAGGAAAACCTCGTATTGTTGGTGCATAGGTACTCCGCCAAAGGTCCTATTGCCGTAAAGGAGGTAAACGGGTGGTAGCTCCTAACCCTCCCTTCGTAATTGAGGAAAAAGTTTGCGATAGTCCCGTGCATGGAAGGGGTTCGCCCGGGGTCGTATGGAATATCGGTATTGGCGAGATTTAGAGTAAAGGTGGAAGTCATTAAAGTGGTATCGGGGGAAATATCCCAAATAATCTCTAAAATGCTGTTCAACAGCTCTTCTTTTGACTTAAAGGCGTGGGGTCCCAACGCACCCAAATTGCCGGAAATAAAAATTGCATCGTGCTTTTCTTTAATAATTTCTCTAAAAGCCTTTGCTATATCGTCCTTTGTGTAAAATTTCATTTTTTAATCTCTATTAAATTATGTTTTTCTAAAATTTTCGCCGCCTCTATAAGCTCGTAAGCGCTAACTTTGAGAATGTCGGCTATATCGACAAGGTCGTTCGTTCCGTCGGCATAGGCTAAAAAGTCCATTAGGAGTTTTACAAATCCCTTCCTACCACTGTGGGATACCTTGTGATAAAGACCCCTTCTACCCATTTGGGGTTCGCACAAAACGGTCGTTTTATAGACCCTGTTGTGTTCCAAAACCTTTATAAGTTTCCTGTAAAAGTCAAAACTTTCCTGCAACCCTTTTGGGGTAACAAATTCGAGGTTGTCCAGAGAGGTGTGATACTCTTTGTATTCACCAAATTTGGATTTCATTACGAGGCAAACCGGTAAATCCACTCCCGGGGCGCAGTATTGCCTCTCGTCGCTTCCCCTATCGAGGTAGGAATATTTCTTAAACTTTCCCCCCACAAGGGGGTCGTAGTTTAGAAGGTTTAAAGCCACCTTGTCGGCTAAGGTGTTTCCGTATCTACTCGGTAGGTAGGAAAAATCTCCCTCATCCCCTACGCAGGTTAGAACATACCCCGCCTTTACGTGTTTCCTCAGATGTTCCAAATTCCTACTGATGTAGCAGATGGAACCTATCGTTTCGGGAATAAAGACAAACCTATAGGTGTACCTCTTATTGGGGAGGTTTTCTTTAACCCACTTTGCGAGGTATATAGCCAATACGGGACCCGAGAGGTTGTCGTTTGCCAAAGAGGGGTGACACACATAGGTGGAAAAGAGAATTTCGTCTTCCGTTTCCCCTTTGAGGATTATTTCGCCGTAATTTAGCTCCCCGTCGAAGTGCTTTGCCTTTATGACAGCCCTATAGGTGGAGTTTGGATTTAGTTCCTTAAATTGGTTGTAGCTCAAACAAAATCCCCAATAGGGGTGGTAATAGGAGGTCACATAAGGTATCGCGTCGGGTAAATCCTCCCTGTAATGGAGATGTTCTCTTAACTCGTCAAAGGTTAGAGTTTTATCGACACCTATAGAGTAATTAACCACGTGAAGGTTGTTCCTCTTGAAGTCTATAACTTTCTTTCCCGTTTCCACCTCGAGGAGGTAAGCGTCATCTATTTTCCACTCCTTGGGAACAACCCAATCGAAACACCTTTCGCCGCTCTTTACAGCCTTTATCTCCAATTCGGGGACTACTTCTTTCAAAATTCTCAAAGTTTGTCTAACACCCTCCCCCGTAATGGAGCGGGTTATGGGAAAGAGCCGCTCCATAAGGCGGTGCATCTCCTTACCTTCCCTAATCGGCATCGGAAAATTTAAAGTTAGAGTTGAATAAATTTATGCTTCCATGTTCGGCGAAAACGAACTCTCCCACGTGCTGGTGGTAGCCCTACTCACCTTTTTGGTAAATATCCCTTTCGGCTATTGGAGGGCTAAGGTTGAAAAGTTTTCCAAAGAGTGGTTTCTCGCCATACACCTACCCGTGCCTTTGATAGTCGCTTTTAGACTCCTCATGGGGGTTCACCTGAACATACCCACCGTGGTATTCTTTGTAATTTCTTTCTTCCTCGGTCAGAGGGTGGGAATAGTTCTAAACCGCCTGCTGGAAAAAAAATTGGGGGAGTCCTCCAAAAACCTCTTCGCCGATTTGGTCAGACTTTTTCAAAAGTCCCGCGTAGAGGGGGTAAATCGCTAAATCCCTTTCTTTAAATTTTTAAAGGTAGCCCCTTCGGGGACTTGTCCACCTTTGGAGGAACTATGTCCAAAAAAGAGCCCGATAAGGGTGAAACGAGGATAAGGAAGTACATAAAGAGTCTAATAAGGAACAAGAAATACCTAACGGTGGAAGATATATGCCTCTACCTGGAGAGGTATTACAAGGTTCCCATTCATATCCCTTCGGTGTTTTACAAATACAAGAGGATTATCAATGAGTGTAGGAAAGAGGTTTACAGGGAACGCCAAAGGGAGAGGAGAAAAAGGAAACGTAAAGGGGAAAGGGAAGGTTAAAAGTTTTCGAGGAAGTCCTTCAGGTATTTCGCCCTCATGGGGTGGCGCAATTTCTTTATAGCCTTGTTCTCTATCTGCCTTATACGCTCGCGGGTTACGTTGAACATCTTTCCGACCTGCTCGAGGGTATACTCCACCCCGTCGTCGTTCAGACCAAAGCGGTAAATGATAACCTCCTTCTCCTTGGGGGAGAGGGTATCCAATACCTCCAAAATTTTCTGACGTAGCATACGGCGGGCGATAACCTCCTCCGGATTGGGAACGGTGGTATCCTCGATAAAGTCCTTGAGGTGGGTGTCGTCGTCATCCCCTATCGGGGTTTCGAGGGATATCGGTTCGAGCGCCGCCCTCATGACGCGGCGAACCTTTTCAACCGGCATATTGAGCTCGCGGGCGATATCTTCGGGGGTGGCGTTCCTCCCCTCCTCCTGGAAAATCCTCTTGGAGGTGCGGATTATCTTGTTTATCGTCTCTATCATGTGGACGGGTATCCTTATCGTTCTCGCCTGGTCGGCAATCGCGCGGGTGATAGCCTGCCTAATCCACCAGGTGGCGTAGGTGGAGAATTTGAACCCCTTGCGGTAGTCGAATTTATCGACCGCCTTCATGAGACCGATATTTCCCTCCTGAATGAGGTCGAGGAAGTGGAGTCCCCTGTTTACGTATCTCTTGGCTATGGAAACCACCAGACGGAGGTTCGATTTAACCATCACCTGTTTGGCGTCTATAACCCTCTTCCTACCCCTTTGGATAATCTGCATTACCTTTTCGAGCTCGCCGGGGAGGACGCCCATTTTGTCCTCGAGCTGTCTTATCTCCCTTCTGAGTTTGTAGTATTCGGTTCTCAACGTCTCAAACTTTGGTAGGGAGTAACCCGCCTCCTTAATCTTCCTCTGAAGTTCGGGGTCGGTCATATAGTTGGCGAGCAGTTCGTCGATATCTTCGTGTATAGCCTTAAGTTTTTTCTCCTTAGCCTTCAATTCTTTGAGCTTTCTCCTGTAGAGTTTGTAGAGTTTGATAAGCTCGTCGGCTACCCTTTCGAATTTGGAGTATTTGACCTTCATCTTTTTGAGAATCCGGTTCATTTCGGCGTGCTTGAGTAGGTATTCCCTTTTAGTCTCCTCGCTGGGGAAGGCGAAATACTTTTCCCTAGCCTCGAGCACCTCCTTATAAGCCTTAGCCAGCTCCAGCCCCAAATCCATAAAGAGGCGCTCGTATTCCTTCATCTTTTTGTTGGCTTCCTTCTCGCCCAGCTCGTCCAGCTCGATTAAGTCCATTACCTCGTTTATCTTTTTCTTCTTGTTGCAGACCGCCGCCCAATCGTCGAGTATCTGGTCGACCAAAAAGGCGGTTCTCAGCAGACCCCTCCGCAGGGTTTTCCTACCGAGCTCTATCTGACGGGCGTAGTAGACCTCCTGCTCCCTGGTGAGGAGGGGAATTTTTCCCATCTCGCGGAGGTAGAGCTTTACCGGGTCTTCCTGCTCGTCACCCGAATAGGAGGTGGAGGAGACTACTATCTCGTCGCGCTCCTCGTCCTCGTCGGCTAGCTCCTTTTCAATCTCCTCGCTGACCTCGTCGACCACCTTGATGTTGTGCTCCTGAAGTATATCGAGAACCTCTTCGAAGTGCTCCGATTCGAGAAAATCTTCCCCTAGTAGCTCGTTTATCTCGTCGTAGGTTACGTAACCCTTCTCCTTACCGAGTTCTATAAGTTTTTCGACATCCTCGTGATGGAAGCTCATACAATCACCTCCCCCTCTCCGAGTTTTTGGGGTGAAATAAAAATCTCTCCCTTTTTGGGCAAAAATCGGTGAGGTTTGATGTTAATATAGGAATTTTTGTATTCCATAAAGAGGATTTACTATTTTACAAATTCCCTAAAACCCCTCAAGAAGCGCAAACAGACATATACCCATTACGAGGAAAAGGAGGTTTAACGACCAAAATAGGAACAAAAAAATCCCCCTATCCAACCCGCTTTTGAGGTAAAGCCTTATTCCAATCAGATTTGCGAGGGAGGCTACAGGCGTTCCAAAACCCCCCACGTTGGAGCCCAGAAGCAGGGGTTTCCAAAGGGGGGTGAGCTTAGCCAGTATCACAGCAACGGGGACGTTGCTCACAACCTGCGAGAGGAGAACACTCCCCATAAACACCCCAAAGGGTGAGGGGAAAAGGAGTTCCACCTTAATAAGGGAGGAAAAGGCAAAAAACACCAAAAAGGTTAAGAGTAGGTTGTAATCGACTCTTAAGGTTTCCCAATAAAAAAGTCCCACGAGCGGAACGGCAATCAGAACCCATAGGGGAAGTACCTTGAAGAAAACCCCCAAAAAGAGGAGGAAGACGACCGTAGAGACCAAAAGGGGGCGAAGGTTTAAAACAAAACCACCCTTTGGGGACTCCGCCTTTCCCATACTCCGAGGGGCTAATATCGATAAAAAAACCAACAGGGGTAAAAACAGGGGAACCACCGCCGAGAGGAAATCCCTCAAGGTTAGCCCGTAGTGGTGGACGAGGTAGATATTTTGCGGGTTGCCGAAGGGTGAGAGTGCCGAACCGATGTTGGCGGCGAGTATCTCCAAAACCACCAATAGGGGTATAAACCCCCTGTTCCTCTTCAGGAGCAGGGTAACGGGGACGACCGTCAGGAGTGCGGCGTCGTTGGTGACAAACATAGAGAGGACGGCGGTATAGAGCACCAAAAGGGTGGGAAAGGGTTTAAAGTCCTCCAATCGGAGCGCCAAAAATTCCAAAACCCCCGAAAGTTCGAAACCTTTCACCGCCACCAAAAGGGTAAACAGGAGTGCGAGAATCCTCCACTCGTCGGGTGAAATTTTGGGAGTCTCCCCCCGCCAAAGGGAGAGTGCGACGGTGCCGACCGCAAAGAGGAGCAGGAAAAACTCCCTTAGCAGAAACGAGCGGAGGGACATAAGGTTAGAAATTACTAACATTTAGAGGAAAAACTATTTCTTTCTGCCAAAGGTTGGGACTCACGATACTCCGAACAAAGTTTTTTTAAATCAAAATTTCAAATTGGGAGGTCGAAAATATGGCTACGGCTATGGAATTGCTAGACCGATTGGAGGAAATATTAAGGCAATCTTTACCCGAGGACAAGGCTAAGGAAGCCAAACGGATAATATTGGAACTGTCCCGGGAAGTTGCAAAAGATACGTTTGAGAAAGAGTTTCCCAATATTGAAGAAAAGCTTTCCAAACAACTCGCCACAAAGGAGGACATTTATAAAGTCAAAGAGGAACTTTTTCAGGTGAAGGAGGAGTTAAAACGGGACATTAACAAAATCGAAAAGGAACTTTTAACCCTAAAAATTCTCCTATGGGTGGTAGTTGTGCTTACAGCCGCCTCTTTCTTTCCCCAACTTCTCCATCTGCTACGTTTTATCAAATAACTTTGAAAAATTTGGAAAATCCCCGCCGCTAAGCGGCGGGCTTCTTTATCTTTAGTGGGACGTGTTAACGGAAATTTTGTCGACGGGAATTATGTGGAAGGCGAGACCCGACTGTTTGGCGTCGTAACCGAGGGCGTAGGCGAGCAGTTCGGGCAGATAAATGGAGGGAACTTTATCCTCCGTGGGAGCCATATCCTGGTAGATATCCTGCGCCTTGAAGCAGAGCGGACAGGGCGTGACGAGCATTTCCGCCCCCGCCCTTTTTGCCCCTTGGGGGGCTTTTACCACCTTTTTAAGGGCTATATCCTTGTTGGTGTAAAAGGAGTGGTATCCGCAACAGACGTCGCTACCCTCGTAGTCCTTAACCGGTTCCGCTCCGAGGGCTTCGATTAACTCCTCCAACCCTTGGGGGTTTTCGCTGTCGACCACCGCCACCTCTTTGGGATACTTGATGTGACACCCGTAGTAGGTCGCTATCTTCCAACCCTTTAGGGGTCTCCTTACCTTCTCCCTGATGGTGTCGATACCTACCTCCTCCACCAGGTAGGGGAGAATGTGCCATATCTTTGCGGTTCCCTTGTATTCGAGTCCCTCCTCGGCGAGGAGTTTGTTTATCTCCTCCTTGAGCTGAGGGTCATTGTCAAGGGCGTATTTAGTCTTTGCCAAAACCATATAGCAGGTGTTGCAAGAGACGAGAATATCGAGCCCTTCCTTCTCGGCGAGGGCTATATTTCTGGCGTTTATGGAGTAAACCAAAAAGCGGTTGCTCTCCTCTATTGTGTTTCCGCCGCAACAGGTGGTCTTCTCGAGGAGCTTTATGTCAACGCCCAAGTCGGCGAATACCTTTTTTAGGGTATCGAACATATGGGCGTCGGGACCTTGAAAACAACACCCCTGATAGAAACCTATCGTTTTCATAACAAAACCCTCCCTGGGTTGGTGTTTGGTGGTTCCCCTACGGTGGAACCCCTTACCTCTTTAATACCTCCTATAGGTGTGAAAATGCAAGGGCTAACCCCATAGGGGTGGTTATCAACATTTAACCGCTTCGGCAAAGGCTATGATTCCACCTTCAAGGGAATAAACATTCCTAAAACCCACCCTCTGTAGGAATGCGGTCGCAACCAAAGACCTAACCCCCGAACGGCAGGCGACGACTATTTTGTAGTCCCCGTATTGGGAGAGAAGTTTTATGTTTTCCTCCTCAAAGAGTGCGTTCATGGGAATTTTTAGAGTCTCTCTGTAGGTAAAGCCGACTAAAGAGGTCTCTTCGGTTGTTCTTATATCGAGTATTACCACTTTTTGGTTTTCCTTTATCCATTTGACAACTTCGTCGGCTTTTACCCTACAGGGCTGTTCCCTCAAAAAGTCAGAAGTAAAAAGAGAGAAGAACCCCTTGAGGTTTTCTATCTCTTTCCAATCCAATTGGGGTGCCATATTTAAAATCCTCCTTTACTTGGTGCCGAAGAACTCCGAAAGCTTTTTCCAAAAGCGGGTGAAGAAGTCTTCCCTCTGCTCCTCAAACCTCTCGGTTATCTTGGTGCATACGTCGGCGTTGAAGACCTCTTCCACTCTTTTGTCAATTTTTCTAACGTGGTGGAAATCTATATCCAGGTGGGGTTTCTTCTCCTTCATTACCTCCAGGTAGAGGTCTCTAAATTCCAACAGTCCCGGTAAGGGTTTGGGAACCTCCCAGACCTCCGCGCCGCGTTCTTTGAACTTGTTTATCAAAGGCGTGGGGTCTACGCCGTAAACCTCCTCCGGCAAAGAGAGCCTGTTTATCTGACCAGTGGCGTATATCCAATCGACGAAATGCTGGAGTTTCTTGACTCCGGGGTAATCCTTAAAGCCGTATTCGGCGGCTATACCGCGGACGTTTTGAATGTCCTCGGCGGGTCTCACCCCTTTGGGACATACGTATATACACTTCTGACACTGGACACAGCTCCAGATATCCCCCACATCCATGGCGTTTTTAACCATTTCCCTCTTGTGCTCTTCCTTCACGCGGCTGTCGAGCACATAGCGATAGACCCTCGAAAAGGCGTAGGGACCCGCGTATTTGGGGTCGTCCATAACAGCCTCGCAACTGCCGTAGCAGGCAAAGCACAGAATGCAGTTTGTGGGTCTTTCGTATTGCTTGACCTCTTCGGGGGGAATTCTGTATTCCTTTTCGGGAATGGGTTCCTTGGGTTCGCACCAGGTTTGGAGTTTTTTGAGGCTCTCAAAGGGTTGGTCGTGGTCTACAACCAAATCCTTTATGGGTTTCAGGAAGTTTAAAGGTTCGACCGTTATAGGTTTCCCGTTTGCCCTCTCGACGAGATTTTTAAAGGGGGTTTTACAGGCGAGACGGGAAATTCCGTTAACCTTAACGGCGCAAGAACCGCAAACCGCCGCGCGGCAGAAGAACCTAAATCCCAAAGTGGGGTCTAAATTCTCCTGTATGTAAAAGAGGGCGTCGAGCAGAGTCTGGGCTTTGTCGACGGGAACCTCGTATTCCCTGTAGTAGGGTTTTTCGTCCCTTTCGGGGTTATATCTGTAAACCCTTAAAACAGCCCTTTCAACGGTCATAACGGAGACCTCCTAAAGGTTTTGAGCCAAAAGCCCTTCGAGGTTTAAAACCACTCCTTCAAAAACCTCGAAGGGGTAATCCCAATTTGCCACCACCCAAGGTTGGTTGTCCTTCGCTGCAACCAACACCTTTTTTGGGTCGGTTTGAACCCATATCACCCTTTCAACGCCGGCTTTTAACAAATCCTCGGTTTTGGCGTTTATGTAGGATTGCCCGAAGCGCTTTTCGAAATCCTCCAAATCCACCTTTGTGTCAACCTCTATGACAACCTTGGGTGGGATATCAATGTAACCCTTCGGAAGGGTTTTTTTTATGTCCTTTTTCCTCCAAATGGCTATATCGAGGTTATACCATCCACCTTGAGGTAGTTTAAAACCTACTTCGTTTGTGGCTATAAAGTAATCCCTACCAAGATGTTGCCAGAGGTAGGCGGCGATTAATTGAACCCAAATCCCTTGCAAAAACCCGCTACCCATAATAGCCTCCAAAGGGAGTTCACCGCTCAAGACCCTTTTGTAGTCCCTGTAATAGATGGGTCTCTTTCCCCTCCTCTCGTAGGTGAGGAGTTTTAAAAGTTTCCTCCTTTCGGTGTTATTCCTTTCTGCTTTCCTCTTAAGGTTTGCAGTTTTCATACACTCCCTCCGGAGGCTTTAGGAAAAGAAATTCCCCCTTAGGGGGAAGGTTAATATTTCCTCTCCTGCGGTTGCCATTTGGTTATAACGACCTCCTTCCACCCGTGTTGGAGGGTTCCGTCCTCTCTTCTCCTCACAATGGAGTGTTTGAGGTAGTTTTCGTCGTCCCTATTGGGGTAATCGAGTCTGTAGTGCGCGCCGCGGGACTCTTTGCGCTCTATGGCGCAGAGGGCGGTCACCTCCGCGAGGTCGAGAAGGTTCAAAAATTCCAAGGTCTGTATTAGGTTTAGGTTGAAACGCTTCGACCTATCGGTGACGGCGAGACCGCTCTTAGCCCTCTCCTTTAGCTCCCTTATTTGCTCGAGAGCCTCAACCATCGGCTTCTCTTCGCGGAATATACCCACCTTCGAAGCCATTACATCGCCCATCTCCCTGCGGAGGTCGGCGAGTTTTTCTTTAGGCTCCTTGTCCATCAGGGAGCTTATAAACTCCTCTTCCCTTTTTACATATTCCCCACCTTCGGTGGGAAGGTGTTCCACACCCACCACATACTCGGCGGCGTGTTCGGCGGTTATCTTACCGAAGACGAGGATATCGAGAAGCGAGTTTCCACCGAGTCGGTTGGCGCCGTGAACCGATATGCAGGCGGCTTCGCCGGCGGCGTAAAGCCCCTTTATCTCGGTCTGCCCGTATTTGTCGGTGTCTATTCCACCCATCGAGTAGTGGGCGGTTGGTCTAATGGGAATGGGCTCCTTTACGGGGTCTACGCCCTCGTAAACCCTGGCGTGTTCAACCGTTTGGGGTAGGCGCTCCATAAGTTTCTTCTCGCCTAGGTGTCTTAGGTCTAGGCAGATGTAGTCGCCATTCTCCCCGCAACCGCGCCCTTCGAGAATCTCCCTTTCAATCGAGCGCGCGACTATATCCCTCGGCGCGAGCTCCATCTTCTCGGGGGCGTATTTTTTCATAAAGCGCTCGCCGTCCTTGTTAATCAGGTATCCGCCCTCACCCCTCGCACCTTCGGTTATTAGTATTCCGGTCTTCCTCAAGCCGGTGGGGTGGAACTGGACGAACTCCATATCCTTTAAAGGAAGTCCAGCCCTAAAGACAGCGGCGGTTCCGTCCCCCGTATTTCCCAAAGCGTTGGAAGTCCTATTCCAATACATACGGGCGTGACCGCCGGTGGCGAGGATGACCGCCTTAGCCTTGATAAAGTGGACACCTCCGTTCCTTATATCCCATGCGGTTACGCCCAAAACCCTTTCCCCGTTGTGGATTACGTTTAATAGAAACCACTCGTTGAGGAACTCCACCCCTTGCTTTAGGGTTTGGTCGTAGAGGGTGTGGAGTATCACCAGCCCCGTCCGGTCGGCAGCGTAGCAGGTTCTGGGGAACGAAGCACCACCGAAGGGTCTCTGCGCTATCCTCCCGTCGGGTAATCTCGAGAAGGGAACCCCCCTATGCTCTATGTCGTAGATTATTTCGGGTCCCATTTTGGTCATAATCTCGACCGCGTCCTGGTCTGCCAGATAGTCGGAACCCTTCACGGTGTCGAAGGCGTGCTTTTCGGGACTGTCTTCGGCTACGTTTGCCAAAGCGGCGTTAATTCCACCTTCGGCGGCACCGGTATGGGAACGGACGGGGTAGACTTTCGTCATAACGCCCACTTTTAGGTTGGGATTTTGGGAAGCCCAGAGGGCGGCGTAAAGACCCGCTCCGCCCGCACCGACGATAAGAATGTCGTATTCGAGCATTGGCAAAAAACCTCCCTTTATTGGTGTGGGAAAAGCTCAAGCCCCTTAAATGTTATCAATTTTCTAACCACCCCAAAAGGGTTATTCGGTAGTATAAGTCACCGTAAGAGGCGTAAGCAATTGTTATCCGTTTTCGGGGCAATTGATACTAAATGTCAATCCCCTTTGGTTAAGATTAAGAGTTATGCTCAATAGACCCTACACGATTATCACCTCCGAGGTTACGGTCGACGGAAAACTCACCCTCTACAAGGGGGCTTCCTCCAAGGAACTGATGACCCTTATGGATATAGAGGCTTACAAGTATCTCCACCAGATAAGGGCTAAGGTCGACGCCATAATGGTCGGTTGCGAAACCGTTAGAACCGACAACCCCTCCTTAACAGTTAGGTATGTCGAAGGTAAAAATCCCATAAGAATAATCCCCTGCGGGAGCGGGAATATACCGACCGACGCCAATATCTTTTCCAAGGACGCCGAAACCTGGATTTTGACCACCAACAGGATGCCGGAGGAGACCCGCAGGGCTATAGAGGAAAAGGGACACAAAGTTTTCGTCTTCGACGGTGATAGGCTGGACTTCAAGGAACTCTGGAAGTTCCTTTACGAAAAGGGTATCAGGAGCATCCTCGTGGAAGGCGGTTCGACCGTAAACTGGCAACTGGTTAAAAACCATCTGGTGGACGAGATAAGGCTTATACACCTCCCCGTTATAGTGGGGGGAGAGGATATTCCCACTTTGGTAGGAGGGGAAGGTTTTAAATCCCTATCGAAGTTGTTGCATTTAAGGCTTAGGGCTCACTTCGTGAGGGGAAGGCAACTTATCACCGAATGGGAGGTGGTCAAGAGCAAAAGGGACTGATTTAGGTCTCCTTTAACCTTATTCCTTTTAATGGAAAGTCTCGCCCTTCTGGGCTCCACCGGGTCGATAGGAACCCAAACGCTCGATTTGGTCTCCCGCTTTCCCGACCGCTTTAGGGTTGTCCTGCTCTCCGCCCGCAGGGCTTCGAAAAAACTGCTCGAGCAGGCGAGGCGTTTCAATCCCTCTTTCGTAATAACGGAGGAAACCCCACCCGAAGGGTGGGCAAAAAGCCTTCCGAAAAATACCAAACACCTAACCGGCTTGGAGGGGCTTGCCGAGGCGCTAGAGGAGACCCGCCCCGATAGGGTTTTAAACGCCATAAGCGGTATTTACGGAACTGAACCGACCTTTTTGGTGTTGGAAAAGACCGACTCCCTCCTCCTGTTGGCGAATAAGGAGAGCGTCCTCGCGGCGGGGGAATTCCTAAAACCCCACCTCAAGAGGGTTATACCTGTCGACAGCGAACACAACGCGGTTTTTCAAATTTTGGAAAACCTCCCGAGGGAGGCGGTTAAAAAGATTTACCTAACCGCGTCGGGGGGTCCCTTTTTCGGAAAAACCTTAAGGGAGCTTGAAGAGGTTTCACCCGAGGAGGCTCTGAAACACCCCCGCTGGAGGATGGGAAAGAAGATAACGGTCGACAGCGCCACCCTCATGAACAAGGGATTTGAGGTTATAGAGGCTAAATATCTGTTCGGTATCCCCCTAAGGGATATAGAGGTGGCGGTTCACCCCCAAAGTGCGGTGCACGGTATGGTAGAGACCGTCGACGGGGGTATTTTTGCGCTTATGTCCCCCACCGACATGCGGTTTCCCATTCACCACGCCCTCTTTTACCCCGAAAGGGTGGAAATCCCCCTAAGGAGTTTGGATATCTTCTCCCTCCAAAGGTTGGAATTTTTCAAACCGGACACCGAAACCTTTAGGTGTTTGGAACTGGCATACCGCTACGGGGAGAGGGGTCTGCCCCACACCGCCCTTTTGGTGGGCGCAGACGAGGGGGCGGTCGAACTCTTCCTAAAGGGGGAGCTCAAGTTTACCCAAATACCCGACCTAATAGAGGAGGTAGTCGAAAGGTTGGCTCCCCTTTACGGGGAGGTGAAGAGGGAGGATATCCCCCAATTGGTCAGAAGAGCTTACGAAGAAGCCCTAAAGGGGTTGAAAGATTAAAAAAACACTTTTTGGTCTATTTCCCTTTCACCCCCAAAGGGCAAACTTGAAATATTTCCCGAAAGGGGTCAGAATAAACTTATTTGGTTTACCAACCGAAACGGAGGAATGGAGATGTATGCCGTTATCAAAACCGGTGGAAAGCAGTACAGGGTAGAGGTGGGAAACAAACTGAAGGTTGAGAAATTGAACGCCAACGTGGGCGACACCGTCGAGTTCGACGCGCTTATGGTGCGCGATGATGAGGGCAACGTTCATGTCGACAAGGGCAAGGTGGTAGCCGAGGTTAAAGCCCACGGTCTCGGCAAAAAGGTCGTGGTATTTAAATACAGACCTAAGAAAAACTACCGCAGGTGGAAGGGACATAGACAACCTTTCACAGAGATTGAGATAAAGGAAATCAAACTTTAATAATCTTTAGGAGGTAGAGCTATGGCGAGCAAGGCGGCCGGAGGTTCGACAAAAAACGGTAGGGATAGTATCTCCAAAAGGTTAGGTGTAAAGAGACACGACGGTCAAATAGTCAGGGCGGGCAACATCATCGTCCGCCAGAGGGGAACCAGGATTTACCCCGGCGTAAACGTCGGTATGGGTAGCGATTACACCCTCTTTGCCAAGGTCGACGGAATAGTGAAGTTCTCCACCAGAAGGGGAAGGAAATACGTCGACGTCCTACCCTTGGAGGAGGGAAAATAATCCCTCCCTCCTCTTAAAGCCACTTCAAAACCATCAGTCCCAACAGGGCGTAAAGGACATTTCCCGCCACCAAAAGGGTTATATATCTCTTTAGCAATTCGCTTCCGAAGATATAGGCGTAGAGCGCTTTAAAGAAGTTGTTGGATATCGTCGCGAGCAAAATGCCGGTCAGCACCACCGGGAGGGCGAGCTGCCCCTGCGCGAACATATTGGTGAGCGCTATGGTTATCGGGTCTACGTCTATAACCCCCGACGTTACGGAGAGGGCTATCAGCCCCTTTTCGCCGAAGTGGGCGTTTAAGAACTTGCCGAGCACCGAAACGGCGCAGTAAACGAGCGCAAATTCGAAAATCTCACCCCAAGAGAGGGGATTTTTCAACTTTATCCTTTTGCCCAATTGGAGGTCTGTTTCCCCCTTTAAATCCCCCCTTCGGTAGACGAAAAAACCAATCGCGAGCATTATGAGGAGGAAGGGGATAAAGAGCTCCAGCAGAGGGACAAAGAGCGGCGGGGCTATTATCGAGGTGAGAACCACCACCCGCACCCCCATAACCGCCCAGGCGACCACTATTCCCAAAAACAAGACCCCGCCAAAGGCGGGGAGTTCCCTCGACAGGTTGGCAAAGGCTAAGGTTACCGCGGTGGATGAAACGCTCCCCCCCAGCAGGGCGGTAATCAGGAGGCTCTTAACCAGTCCCCTCGTCTCCCCCTTGGCGGTGTAGAGCTTTAGGAGGAAGTAACCTAAGAAACTCAAGGAGGAGACTATAACCACAAATTTCCAAACGCTTTTGGGGTTTAGTCCGTAGAGGATTTCCCTGTCGGGCAATATGGGGTAGAGCAAAACCGCCAAGGTCAGAAATTGGAGTATCAGAAAGATATCCTCCACCTCGAGGTGGGATGCGAAACTCTCCAAAACCCTCTTGGTTGCCAGGAGGAGGGTTATAACCACCGCAAAAAAGGCGACCTCGTAGTAATACCCGTAATAGACCAAAACCCCCAGGGTGAAGGTTAGAAAAACCGCCACTTCGGTGGTTATACCGCTGCGCTTTTGGACGCCTATCCAGTAGTTTACCGCCGATAGGGACAGCACCCCAAGATAGGAGAGAGCCAAAAAGTGGGGGTAAAACTTGTCGGAAATCCAAGCCGATAGGGTTCCCAAACCGGCGATGAGGGGAAAGGTTCTTATTCCCGCAAAGACGTCCTGCCCCAACTTTCCCCTTATCTCCCTCTCTAGACCTATCAGAAACCCCACCAATAGAGACAAGAGAAATTTGAACTCAATAGAGGTAGCAAGTTTAATAAAATGTTTAGAGAATAGCTCACCCATTGTTCTCTCTTATTTTTGCAAACGCAGGATTTTTTGCTAATTTAATTTCATAAAATGAGAGGCGGTTTAAAGCTCGATTTTCTTTTTTTAACCGATTACGAAAAGTGGAAGAGGTATGCCGAACAGATTAAGAGTCAATTTTTTGTAAAGGTTAGTAAAATTGCCTCTTCCGTCGATTGGAAGCTACACTATGCCTTCTTCAAACCCACCGTCCCCGCCGAAGAGGAGCTGAAAACTTTCCTCAAAGAGGTTGAAGAGGTTAAGAAAAACTTGGAATTCCTCAAGAGGAATTTCAAACCCCACAATCCCCACCTCCTAAAGGTTATGGAAGATAGGCTGAACCACATTGTGGAGGAATACAAAAAATATCCCTTCTCCGACAGAAAAAGTTTCTTCCAGGCGAGGTTGAACTTTATAAAAAGTTCCATCAATAAATGCTTTGTGGGATAAAAATTCCTCTATGAACAAAGTTCTCAAATTTCCCCTTTCCTTTTCCCGACAATTGGAGGAAAAACTCCAAAAATTGGGTTTCGAAAAAGAGGAAAATCCCAATGTGGTTTTCTCCTATAAAGGAAACAACTTAAAGGTGGTTTTTTATCCCACGGGAACACTCCTGATACAGGGAAAAGGAGACCATCAAAAATTGGTTGAGGCGTTGGTCGAAGACCTACAATTGGAAACCGACTACATCGGAACCGACGAGGCGGGTAAGGGGGATTTATTTGGACCCCTTGTTGTGTGCGGTTTCGCTTTTACCCGAAAGGTGGCTAAGGAAGTTTTAAAAATCGGTGTAAGGGACTCCAAAAGTGTCCCTTCCGAAAGTCTTGAAAAACTGGCAGAGGAACTGATAAACTTCCAACACCATAAGTGTGTGGTGATAAATCCGGAAACCTATAACGGGCTTTATAAAAGGCTTCAAAATCTCAACAAGATAATGTCCCTCGCCCACGCAAACGCAATAGACGCCCTGTTTTTAGAACACAACTTACCCAAAGCTATTGTGGACAGATTTATGAGGGGTAGCTATATCGATTGCTACATCAATGCCCCCATCGAGGTCGTGGAGGAAATAAAGGCGGAGAACTACCCGGGGGTGGCGGCGGCTTCAATAATAGCCCGATATCTCTACCTACGCGAACTGAAAAAACTATCCCGCGCAGCGGGGATAAATCTTCCCCCCGGAAGTGGAAACGAAGCAAAAAGGGTTTTTCAAGAATTACGTTCAAAGTTGGAACAAAGGGAGTTGAGAAAATTCGCCAAGCTACACTTTAAGGTTTGATTTATTCAATATTTGCCACCTGTTGCTTTATTTTGTCTATGGCGGTTTTCATTTCCACATGTATGGGAAAGAGGTCGGGCAACTTATTACCCATAGTGTTTACTTCCCTCAACATCTCTTGGGCTATAAATTCGAGTTTCTTCCCTATGGGGGCACCCTTTTGCAATTCCTTCCTAAAGAGGTCTATATGACTTTTCAACCTTTGGATTTCTTCGTTTATATCCATTTTCTCCAAGAGAAGTTTTAATTCATTTGCAACCAAAGGATTTTCACTACTTTTTAACAGCTCTTGAGCCCTTTGGAGCAGTTTTTCCTTATGTTTTTGAACCAATGTTGGGGCAACCGCCTTAACCTTTTCCAAGAGACTTTCCAAAGTTTGGAGTTGATTTTCTATATCCCTTACAAGGTTATTTCCTTCTTCGATTTTGCTCTTAATGAAATCCGAAAGCGCTTTGTCCAATATTCCAAAAAATAGAGTCTTAAATTCCTCGCTTTCCACGTAATTTTCCTCCGAAACGGCGGGATTGTAGAATTTCATAGCCAATTGGAGTGTCAAATCGTCGGAAATGCTAAGCCCCAACTTTCGGGTAGCGGTGAGAATTTCGTCCACGATATCCCCTAAATCCCCAATCCTTACAGAGGGTTTTACCTTAAAAAACTCCAGCTGAACCGATACCGAAACCGTTCCTCTGTGAACCAGCCGCTTCACGGCGTCGCGAATTTCCCTCTCATAAACTATCAACTCCTTCGGGAGACGGGTCGATATCTCCAATCCCTTACCGTTGACAGACCTTATAAGAACCACCAACTTGAGGTTTTCGTCCTTGTAATAAGCCTTACCGAAGCCGGTCATACTCCTCACTTGTTCACCCATTAAGGTTTTAATATGCTTTTTAATGCCGAAAAATGGATTCCAAGATTTAGAAACAACCTTTATGCGGTATCATTAATAAACTTCAAAACAACAAAAAACGGAGGTAAAAATAATGCCCTTCAAAT
>JALVTI010000151.1 GCA_027035985.1 Aquificales bacterium
TGGGGAGACTCACCATTGGAAAAATCTTCAGCGGGTCTCTGAAGAAGGGGCAGGATGTGGTTCTCCTCAAAAAGGACGGGACTACCGTTAGGGGTAAGGTTCAAAAGCTCTTCGTCTACGAGGGCATTGGCAGGAAGGAAGTCGAGGAGGCTAAAACGGGCGAGATTGTAGCCTTCGCCGGCTTCGACAACGCCGAGATAGGGGATACCGTATCCATTCCCGAAAATCCGGTCGCGCTACCCCCCATAGAGGTAGAGGAACCCACCATAAGCATGGTCTTTTCGGTAAACAAATCCCCCTTTGCCGGTAGAGAGGGAAAATTCGTCACTTCCAGGCACCTAAAGGAACGCCTCGAAAAGGAAACTTTGACCAATCTCGCCATTAGGGTGGAGCCGACCGACAGCACCGAAGCCTTCAAAGTCAGCGGTAGGGGTGAACTCCAGCTCGCCATTCTCATAGAGCAAATGAGGCGGGAGGGCTACGAGTTTGAGGTCTCCAAACCCAAAGTTATCACCAAAGAGGAGAACGGAAAGATTTACGAACCTATAGAGGAAGTGGTAATGGATATCCCCGAAACTTACAGCGGTGCGATTATAGAGGCTCTCGGTAAACGTAAAGGGGTTATGAAAGATATGGTTCCCCTCGAGGGGGGAAGGGTTAAGCTCGTTTTCGAAGTCCCCACAAGGGGTCTCATAGGTTTCAACCAGGAGTTTATGACGATAACCAAGGGCGAAGGCATAATGAATAAATCCTTCCTGCGCTGGGACGAGTGGCAGGGTGAGATTAGATACAGGCAGAACGGTGCGCTGGTGTCCGACCGCGAGGGTAAGGTTACCGCTTACGCCCTAAAGGGTTTGGAGGATAGGGGTGTATTTTTCGTCGAACCGGGAACGGAGGTCTATAGGGGTATGATAGTGGGGGAGCATAACCGGGATAAAGACCTCTGGGTGAACGTCTGCAGGCAGAAAAAGCTCACCAACATAAGGGCGGCTGCGGCGGACGAAGCGGTTAAAATAGATGCCCCGAGGAAGATGAACCTCGAGCAGTGCCTCGAGTTTATAAACGACGACGAACTGGTGGAGGTTACACCCCAAAATATCCGAATGAGGAAAAAGAATTTAAATCCCTAACTTTTTCCTTCCTTTTTATAAGTTTTATAAGTTTTTATTGGAAGTTTTTTAGCCCTTCCATATTTCGGTATGGGAATATAGATAAAATATAAATTATTATTTAATCTTGTAAATTTTTAAGTAGAAACAATTCCATCCAAAGTTAAATTTTTTGATTTTTATTACCAAAATTTGGTATTTTGTTAACGATTTATAGCCTTTTTGCTGATAAAAACCTTTTTTGTTATCTATAAAAGCCATATTTTAGCGAATTACTATGCAAGCGAGTATTGAAAACATTTTGAAGAAAGCGGAAAAAAAACTGACCGAAATAATTGAAGATGCAAAAAATTTGGTTCAATTTTCGGAAAAGGATATTCAAGTCTTGGAGCAGAGAAAGGAGATATTGCAATCTTGGGCAGATGAACTTGTAGATGATTTTTACAACACCCTCTTAAACTATCCGAAAACAAAGCGGATTTTTGAAAAATCCGTCCCAGTAGAGGTGGTTAAAGAAAAATTCAAAAACTGGTATTTGGAACTTGTTGGCGGTAAGGTGGATGAAAAATTTTATAGAAGACAATTTTTTGTAGGGTTGGTTCATATCTATTGGGGAATAGAAAACGATGTGATGATATTTATGGCAAATCATTTAAAGAGAGCTTTCCTTAATAAGGCTTTGGAGGTTTTTGAACCGGAAGAAGCGGTTTATGTATTTCAGGCATTTTCAAAAGTGGTGGATTTTGTAATAGCTATAACCGTTGAGGGATATCTGTTTACCCTCTATCAGGGACTCCTCGATGTTGCCGGTTTGAGACCCGCTCTTGTTGAGAGAATGATGAAGATGAAATTGGAAGAGATGTATAAAGCTTTTAAGGAAAATTTTATTTACTTTTAAATTTTCTAACCTCTTTGGGGTATTTTTTTACAAATTCTTCAAAGGATTCACCTTTCTTTACACTTTCCAAAATGAGTTTTTCCATTTCCGAAAGCTCCCCTTCGGGGGGAATTAGGTCGGGTCTCCTCCTAAAGGTTTGCTCTATCTTTTTGTATAACTTCCAGAGTTCGATAAGTTTGTGGTCTCCCGAGAGGAGGACGTCGGGAACCTTCATTCTCCGATACTCCCTCGGGCGGGTGTAAACGGGATAACCCAACCACTTTTTGGAAAAACTATCCTCCTCCAAACTTTGGGGTTCGGATAAAACCCCCTCCAAAAGTCGGATTGTTCCGTCGACCAAAACGAGGGCGGGAAGCTCCCCACCGGAGAGGACGAAATCCCCGAGGGAAACCTCCTTGTCTACTATCGATTTAACCCTCTCGTCGACGCCTTCGTATCTACCACAGATAACGAAGATATTTTCCTTTTCCTTCAGTTCCTCAAAGGTCTTTTGGGTTATCCGCTCCCCCCAGGGTTCGGTGATGACGACGTAAGGTTTCCCGAAGTTTTCCACCACAAAGTCGTAAGCCCTAAAAATGGGTTCCGGTTTTAGAACCATTCCGGGAACGCCGCCGAAGGGTTCGTCGTCCACCTCCCGCGGGTTGTCGGCGAAGTTTCTCAAATTTAGGGGGTGAACCTCCGCCAACCCTCTCTTTATCGCCTGGTGAACTACTCCGTAGGATACATAGCACTCCACAATTTGGGGAAAGATGGTTGCTATGAAAAACCTCAAAGGGGAACGGGACATAAATCGAAAACTTTAAAAGTCGAGAGAAAAAACTTCAAATCCTCTTTCCGGGTCTTCCCGAACACTAAATGAACAGAAACATGGAATGTACTTCTGCAACTTTTTTGCATACTTTAGAAGGTTGGAGAGATTTATATCAACCCTAATGAGTTCGTTCATTAATCTGTTGAGTTTTTCGTCGTTGAAAAAATCCCAGTCGGTATCGAGACCTTTTGCAAAAGCTATGTAGGGTAAAACTTCTATTGCCGCACGGCGGTTTTCCCTATAAAGGGCATTTAGGTACTCTATTTCTATTCTTCTTAGGGTTTCTTCCATAAGCTTATCCGGGTTGGGAGAGTTCTCGGCGGCTATTCTTCCCGCCCAGGCAAAGCGAATAGGTTTTATTAATTTGGAAAAACTTTCAATGGATTCGAGCATATTTTCCCGTGTATAGCTATCGAAATAATCGGTTGACAGTAAATGGTGTTTTTCTCCTAATACCGTCAACGCCGAAAGGAGTTCGAAACGGAATAAATCCTCCTTACGGGGTAAGAAAATATGGTGAACGGAATCGGAAGGATTGGTAATTATTATGTTGTCCAAATCTTCGTAGGGGGTCTCTTTTATTTTTACCACATAGTCGTGGGGGTAAAATTCCAACACCTCGAGGAATTTGTCCTTAATTTCGTCCATTAGACGGTTAAATCTATAACATCCTTCACCCACGGGAACTTATTCATTAACATCATCTTTAACATTGGGAACATCGATTCCGGTCTGACGTTGCAGTCCACACAAGCCCCGTTGAACTTCAAATAGACGACGTTGTCCTCTATTTTGTGGAGTTCTACGTCTCCTTCGTGCCTCAAAAGGGCGGGTTTAACGCTCTCCAAAAACTCCTTTATAAGCTTTTCTTTGGATAGAACCTCTCCCATTTTTAAAACCTCCACTTAATTAAATTTCATACATATTTGCATATTTTTTGACAACCTTATTTATTTCCTTCCAAACTTTATCTCTTTCCTCATCGGAAAGATTGAAGAGCCTGAAGAAGCCTTCTAAAGTTAATCTGGGAGCAACTATTTCTAAGGTGTCGTCTTCTATTAGCTTATTGAGCCCGTAGGGATACAGAATATTGAAAGTTTCCTCATATTTTTCCAAAAGTTCCTGAAGTAGGGTATTATGGGTAAGTTTCGGTTTCATCTCTATTCCCATTTTAGACCCCTCAGTTTTTAGAAGCCTTTAACCTTAATTGCCTAATTAGCTCCTCCTCCAGAGGGGTTCCAATGATTTTTCTCAAGACCTCCCCTTTGTGGATTACCTCAACTTCTTTCGGTTCCCTCTTGGAGTAGCGTGCAACCAAACCCGCCACCAATTGGGTTTCCTCATCGGTAGGGGGGGCCTCCTTTAGGAGCAGTGCGACTGTTCCCTTTGAAGTGGGTTTAAAGAGATACCACCTGTTTTGGAACTTTTTCAAATAGTTCACCTCGTTGCGGTTTCTTGCCACTATAACCTTCACCCCCGAGGGGAGGCGGAAGTGCCTTCCAATCGGTACGAGCTTTGCTATATCGCAATCCCACTCCTTGTGGGAGAGTTGGTCGAAGACCCGTTTACCGACCTCCTCCATAGTTAGCAG
>JALVTI010000152.1 GCA_027035985.1 Aquificales bacterium
CCTCCTTCACCTTGGCGATAATCTTCCTAACGCGGCGGTAAGCCTCCCTGATTTCGGCAAGGAGTTCGCTCTCGAGCAAAGAGTGGAGTTTTTCGACCGTTTCGATAACCTCCAAAATGTCGAAACCGCTCTTGGTCTCGAGGACCGCCGAAACCAATTCCCTCCCGTAGGCGGGGGCGAGGTAGTTGAGAAGCCTACCTTTGAAAAATTCGTCCAGCTCCTTTAAAAGTTCCCCTTTGGTGAGTTCCAACTCCTCAAAGCGGTCGTAGGTAATTTCTATCAACCTTTCGAGGTCGAGGTTTAGCCGTCTTTTGTCAACTATGCGGATAATTCCGAGGGCGGCGCGGCGTAGTCCATAGGGGTCGGCGGTGGAGCGGGGTTTTTCCCCTATACCGAAATAGCCCACCAAGTCGTGAACCTTATCGGTTATCGATAGAACGGTTCCCACATCGGTTTGGGGCACCTCGTCGTCGGCACCTTTGGGTTTGTATTGCTCCCAGAGGGCTTTGGCGACCTCCTTGTCCTCCCCTTGAGCTTTGGCGTAAATATAACCCATATAGCCCTGCAGTTCGTCGAGCTCTTTAACCATTTCGGTTAGCAGGTCGGCTTTGGACAGATATGCCGCCCTCTCGGCTTTTTTGACCTTTTCGGGATAGAGCCAAGAGGCGAGTTCGACCGAAATATCGACTAACCTAAGGGTTTTGTCGTAAAGGGTTCCCAATTTGGGGTGTTGGAGAATACCCCTAAGTTTGGGAACGAGGTCTTCGAGCCTCCTCCTTAGGTCTTCCCTGTAGAAGAATAGGGCATCCTCGAGGCGGGCTTTTAAAACCTTTTCAAAACCCTCGCGGACGACGTTGTCGTCTTTCGGCACGTTGTTGGATATGGCGAGGAATTTGTTAACAACCTCACCGGTGGGTTTTTGGAAACAGAAAAACCTCTGGTGGTGGGCGGCGACGGTGATGATAACCAACGGCGGGAGTTCCAAATACTTTTCGTCGAACCCTCCGAGGATTGGGTGAACGTATTCGACCAAAAAGGTGTTTTCTTCGACCAAATCCCCCCTCAAGGGGACTTTTGCACCGAATTCACCCTCATACTCCGAAAGGGTTTTCTCGATTAGCTTTCTCCTCTCGCGGTGGTCGAGAATTACGTAATGTTCCCTTAGGAGTTTAAAGTAATCGACCGTATCCTTAACTTGGAGGGGTTTGCCCCTGAAGTTCCCACCGTTGTTTACAAACCTGTGCCCGTAGGTGGTGTTTGAGCTCTCTATATTTCCCCACCTGAAGGGAACAACCCTGTCGTTGGCGAGCGCCAAAATCCAGCGCACCGGTCTCAAGAAGAGCTTACCCGAGCTATCCCAACGCATGTATTTGGGAAAGGTAACGTTGTCGAGTATTTCGGGAATTTTCTCCGCCAGCAGTTCTTCGGTCTTCCTGCCCCCGACGAGGCGCTCTATAGCTACATATTCCCCCTTACCTTTGGGGAGAATTTTTACCTCTTCGGGCGAGGCGTTATTTTTTCTCAAAAACCCTTCGAGGGCTTTGGTAGGTTTTCCCTCACTATCAAAGGCTACACTTTTTGGAGGTCCCCAAACGAGTTCCCTCTTTGTGGGTTCCTCCTCCGAGAGGTTTTTTATATGAACCACCAACCTGCGGGGGGTTCCGAAAACCTCTATTTCCCCGAACGGGATTTCCCTCTCCTTCAAAAACCCCTTTATGGAATTTTTCAAATATTCGAGAGCCGGCAAAATGGAGGCGGCGGGAAGCTCTTCCGTTCCTATCTCCAGCAAAAAGTTCATAAGATTGATATTCTCAAAAAAGAAGCCCGCCGAAGGCGGGGATAGGTATTCTTTTGAAAGATAGGGTTCGATGGCAGACGCCGTTTTGGAGAGGGGGTTTCTCGGAAGGAGACAAGCCTTCCACTTTAAAAAGGTTTTCTTTCCCACCGATTGGGAAAACTTTTTCAAAACTATTGGAGACCTAAAGGGGGAGCTTCTGCTCTTTTACATCTCCTTTGAGAGTGGCTACGAACTTTTAGACCTCAAAACGGAGAAAAGAAACACCTTCCCGCCCTTTGCGGTCGCCGTTGTAGAGGAAACCACCCCTAAAGGTGGTGGAAAGTTCACCCTTTCACACAAGGGGAGTTCCCTAACGAAGGATGAATACCTAAAAGGGTTTGAAAAAATCAAAGGATACATCGAAAGGGGGGACATCTACCAGGTAAATTTCACCGTTAGGTTCGACTACAACTTTGAGGGCGACCCCTTGGGGTTATACGAAGCCTTTATAAACCGACAAGAGGTTCCCTACGGGATATTTGCCCACTTTGGGGACTTCTTTATAGCCTCCGGCTCTATGGAACTCTTCCTCCAAAAGGAGGGAGAGAGAATTGTTTCCAAACCTATAAAGGGAACCTTACCTATAACCGAAGACCCCAAGAGGTTTTTTGAGATGGAAAAGGAACTCGCCGAGAACCTAATGATTACCGACATGGTGAGGAACGACCTCGGCAGGGTCGCCGAGTGGGGGAGCGTGAGGGTTGAAAAACTCTTCGGGGTGGAAACCTATAAGACCCTCCACCAATTGGTCAGCACCGTTTCCGCAAAAACCGGCAAAGGTTTTGAAGGGATAATAAGGGCTACCTTCCCGCCCGCCTCCGTTACCGGCGCGCCCAAGCGGAGGGCTGTCGAGATTATCGACGAGCTCGAACCCCACCCGCGGGAGGTCTACTGCGGCACAATCGGGGTGATAAAACCGAACGGAGACTTCACCTGCAACGTGGCTATAAGAACCGCCTTAGGGAGGGGAAATGAGGTCTTTTACTACGCCGGGGGCGGCATTGTTTGGGATAGCGACCCCTTGAGGGAGTGGAATGAGGTAAACCTAAAGAGGAAAGCTTTCGACTCTATTTATGACACTCCCTTTACTAAAGTGAGGGGTTTCTCACCCCATTAGGAGCGAGCTACTCCATAGGGAAGGATAAATACTTCCCTATGGAGGGCGTGTCAGTTCATCTACGGAGAGCCTTAGGTTCTCCGATACTTTTAGCCTTTACAGGGGATAGTCGGGGAGCGTTCTTTTAGTTTATTTTTCACTCCCACTATCCCCTCACTCCATGGGAAAATTTTAATTTCTTCCTATGGAGTTTTCAAGTTTTCCGCCATTCATCTCTTAGCTAATAATAGCACTCCGCCTAAAGGCGGAGGTTAACGCTTAGGCAAGGGGCTTTCTGGCGGAATTTTTGTAAAATGTAGAAAAATCAACCTCTAAATGTCGAAAACCTACGACATCCCCCTAAGGAGGCTAATAAAGGATATTCCTATTAATTTTTAAAATTTAAATAGTTATTTATTCTATGAGGAATATAAAATATAATTTATAAATAATCATAAGAATAGAATTTTTACAAAGACTTCAATTAATGGTAAAGGAGAAATATAATTCGATAGGTATGATGAGAAAACAGGTTGTAGGGTTGGGAATTATTTTGGCGAGTGGCTTGGGTTTTGCGGGGCAAATAGGACAAAACATCGATTTTACGGCGTCTTTGCAAGGCGGGTATACGAACTTCAGTTCATCGGAAAACGAATACGATTACAGATATTCCGTGAAGTTAAAGGGAATTTTGAAAACCCAAAATGGCTTTGTGGTTAAAGTGGGAGATACCTATCAGTATTGGAAATTTAACGATTGGGTAAAGCAATTAGGGGGAGATGGTAGCATTTCGATAAATGTTCCCTTTATCAAAATAGGCAAATACTTCAACGACAAAGTTTACGGAGAAATAGGCGGATTTTATGTTTCCGCAGACACGGACTACCTTTTAGCGGACGGGAGCTTTGATATAAACCTAACCCTTGAGGGAAAAGTTAACAGCAATATAACTTTGGGATTGTTTAACTCCTACTACAGGATAGCAAACGGAAATAGTAATGCGGATATAGTTCAGATAACCCCGTATGTGGAGTTTAATTACAAAAGGTTTTTCGGAAGAATTTACGCCAGCGGACAAAACATAAGGGCAACCATAGACGGTTATAATGTGGGGAAACCCTATGCGAGGGGAGGATTGGATATAGGGTATAGGATAATACCTCAAAAGTTGGGTATAGTAGTAGGCGGAGCAATAGGGGAAGGTTGGTATTGGATAAACCCCAACGGGGAGGATATTCACCCGATGTTTAGACCCCAAATGGGAAATGGATATATGGAAGGATATTGGAAACCGCTTAAGGATAAACCGCTTGTAATAACTGCGGGCGTATCTTACGAGGTATGGAAAACCTATGATGAAAATACGGGAGATTTGGACGACCAAAGCGGGGTAGGGGTAAACATCGGTATAGCTTATACCTT
>JALVTI010000153.1 GCA_027035985.1 Aquificales bacterium
GGAGAGCATATTTAAAATCTCCTCAACAGGTTTTTTGAAGATTTTTGAACTCTCCAAAACGAGTCCTCCTAAAAATAATTGACACCCCGAAAAAGGAAGCTTTCTTTCTTTACCTTTTTTTTCTACAAGTAAACCCACGGCTCCCAATCTAAGGGCTATCTCCTGAAATTCGGGGTCTACCGAGGCGAGATTATTCATCATTATCATTAGGAGGAACTCTTTCAAACGTTCCAAACCGAGGTAAATAATTGCATGTTTTATATCTTTGATAGGAGATGGTGGAGCTATCAGGGGAGAGTTGGCATATTTCAGAATGCTAACCGCCAGTTGGGGGTCGGTTTTTATCACCTTTTCGAGAGCCGATATATCGGTATCCTCATCCTCCAAAATTTCTAAAGCCCGCGAAATGGTTGTTTGTAGATAGCTTAACGCGTTAATTTCAAAAACTTTCCCGTAATCACCGAAAAGCTTACCGCAAAAGTAATTTCCCTTTTCCTTCAATTTTTCAAAGGTTTCGGAGGTATCCACATTAAAAAAACAATTCCGGTGAAAGTTCAAATCCTCCCTTTCCGAAGGTATGCAAACAAATGAAACATCTTTGGGAGGAAAGCTATACCTATAACTTAAATAGGTATCGTAATAAAAGGAAACCTCCAATTGGGCTTTTTGGTATTCCTTTAAAAGTTGTTTTATTTTGAAAATTTTTTTCTCGTTGGGTTTGGTTATGGGATTTCCCAGTAGAAAGTTCAATTTTTCTAAAGGAAGCCCCTCTATAAGGGTTTGGGAAACCAAAAAGTCCAAAGGAAGTTCAACCATTAACCGTTCTTCCTCCGAAAGGTGATTGCTTATCTTGTCAAATTGATGGGTAAGAAAGTTTAAAAGTCTTCCCAAGGTAAGTTCTTCTCCATTCTTTCCTCTAACTTTAACAACCTTCAACTTCCTATAACGGACTTTCTTATCCCTATCCACAACGGGTTTGAAAAAGACCTCAAAATATACGTTTTGCATTTATAGATAGAAGTTTCCCAAAAGGGGGGGGAAATTAGAAAAATAACCACACGAAGAGGATTATAACGACGGAACCGAAGAGGTTGAGGACAAACCCGACCTTTGCCATTTCGGAAATCTTTATGTTGGCAAAGCCGAAGACTATCGCGTTAGGTGGGGTTGCCATCGGCAGCATAAAGGCGTAGCTGCAGGCTATCGTGGTAGCCATTACCGCCTTGAGGGTGTCCAGACCGAGCTGTTGGGACAAGCCGATTACCACGGGAACGAGGACGTTAGCGGTGGCGGTGTTGGAACTGAATTCGGTTAGGAAAATGGCGACCAGGACGAGTATCCACAGGACTAAAAAGCCGCTGTGGGGGAGGAATTTAGCCAACTCCCCGGCTACGGTGTGAACCAGTCCGGTTTTAAACATCAGGCTTCCGAGGGTGAGACCTCCACCGAAGAGCAAAATGGTATCCCAATCTATCCGCTTGATATCCTCCGCGGAGAGTATCGGTTTATACCCCGAAGGGGTTTCCCTATCGGGCAGGAGAAAAAGAACCGACGCTCCCAAGACGGCGACCACCGAATAGTGGAGGTGGGTTTTAAACCAGTGGGCTACCTCTCCCAAAGTGGGGGAGACACCTTTAAACAACCCCAAGAGAGAGGGAAGGAGCCAGAGGAACACTACGAGGAGGAAAACGGTTAAAACCACCTTTTGGGTAGGGGTTAGAGGCTTTTCCTCCAAGCGGTCGGCGGAAATCTTCGAGACCTCCAAACGCCCGACCAATTTTTTAACCACCAATACGAGGAGGGCGAATGTCAAAACCGATATAGGGAGAACCTTGGCAATCCATTCGCCAAAGGATATGTGGATACCCTCCTTTTCGAGGAAGCCGAGGGCTATGAGGTTTGGGGGCGTCCCGACGGGGGTTGTAATTCCGCCAACCGATGCGGCGTAGGCTATACCGAGAAGCAGGAATTTCGCCCTATTGGTAGCCCACTCGCCGTTGGGATAAAGGAGCGCAAGCAGTCCGGCGACTATGGGTAAGAGCATGGCGGTCGTGGCGGTGTTGCTTAGCCACATCGAGAGAAACCAGGGGATAAAGAGGACTGCAGTTATAAAGAATAGGTCGTTCCGCCTTACGGCGGGATTTTTCAAAACTTTGACGGCTATGTAGCGGTCTATCCCGTATTTGGAAAAGGCTTCCGCCAGGAGGAAGCTACCGATAAAGAGGAAGATTATCGGGTGGGCGAAATTGGCGAAGGCTGTCTTCTTGTCGGCTATACCGAGCACCACGGTGGAAGCGGCGGCGGCAAGGGATACCACCCCGAGAGGCATAATTTCAAATAACCAAAAGAGGACGGTAACGACCAAAACCGCCAAAAGTTTGTGGGAGTTTTCGGGTAGCCCCAAGGGGAGGAGGTAAACGACAAATCCCAAAAAGAGGAAGAGAATTACCAAAGGAACCTTGCGGGGCATAAAAATAGTTTAGTCCACTTTGAAGACTACCTTACCGAAATGGTTTCCACTCTCGAGGTATTGGTGTGCCTTTTCTCCCTCCCTTAGGGGGAAAACTTTATCCACAACCGGCTTTAGGAGACCCCTCTCGAAAAGCTCCGCTATGCGGAATAGGGTCGATTTTCTCCCCATATAGACGCCGTTCATCTTTATCTCGTTTACAAAGTTGTAGCGGATATTGAAAGTGCCTTTGTCCCCCGTGGTGGTTCCCAAAAAGGAGAGTCTTCCACCCTTTTTGAGGAGTTTTATAGAGGTTGGCAAGGTTTGTTCCCCTATGTGGTCTATAACCAAATCGACCCCTTCGGGGGAGATTTCCCTAACAGCCTCCTCCACATTTTGGGTTTTTCTGTTTATTACGTAATCCGCTCCGAGGTCTTTGAGTTTTTGAGCCTTCCAATCGGAGGAGGTTATCGCTATAACGGTAGCCCCGAAGAGTTTGGCCAGCTGAACGGCGGCGACGCCTACACCGGAGGACGCCCCCCAAACGACCACTTTATCGCCCGCTTTTATCTCCCCTTTATCGACAACGGCGTTCCACATAGTTATGTAGGTGAGGGGAAAAGATGCGGCTTCCTCAAAGGTTAGGTTTTTCGGTTTGGGAATAACATTTTCCTTGGGAACCTTTACGTATTCCGCATAACCCCCCTTTTCTTGGAAGCCGAGAATTTTAAACTCCTTGCAGTGATTATCCTGTCCCGACAGGCAAGCCTCACAGACACCGCAGGATAGATTGGGGTTGACGACCACCTCATCACCCGGCTTTACATGTCTCACCAATTCGCCGACCTCTTCCACCACCCCGGCTATGTCCGACCCCAAAATGTGGGGTAGAGACGGCTTATAGGCGAGGGCGCCCTTTCTTATCCATATATCGAGGTGGTTAAGCCCGCACGCCTTAACCCTAACCAGCACCTCGTCGGGGGCTATTTGGGGTTTGGGAAAATCCTCCACGTATTGAAATACCCCACTATCGCCAAAGGATGTTAAAAGCAAAGCCTTCATAGGGAAAGAATTTTCACCCTTCCACTTTTAGGTGTCGGAACAACCACCCTACACCTTTTGGAGGATTACCAAATCCCAACCCTCTTAGGGAAAAACCTTTATTACAAAACCCATTTGATTGACATCTTTAATTATCCACCATTTAATGTCAAGTGCCAAAAATGACATATAACCTTAAGCGCGTCAAAGAGATTTTTTAACCTTTTAGGGGTAAAGCAAATCTACTAACTTTATCAAACCCATTACTTGGTAATTAAGTGTGAATTTAACCCTCTCTTTGGAACGTTTGTTGCATGAATTCCTTAATTGGTTTGTTTAATTTCATCAACTATAGGGGGATTTTGTAATTTTCTCTTATAGAAAGGATTATTTTTGGTGCTTAAGCACCAAATGGTTAAAATTTACCTCCGTTTTTAGAAATAAAACCCTATCAAAGTTATGTCAAGTTTCATGGTTTATGTTTGGTTTTTGTTATAAACCCTTTGAAGTTTGGATTTGACTTTCAACCCTCTTTATGGTATTTATCAAAATTGAGTATTGGGTTCGGCTCATTGGCAACTGAATATTGTCAAGATTTACCAAACCCGCATGGGAGTAGAGTTATCGTCCCTCTCCTACTGCGATGCGGGTTTGAGGTATGTATATACCTATTTGTGGGGTTTTTCAATTCTAAAACTTAGATGTAATGCGACCCTCAAAGCCAAGGGTTGCAGTAATGCCCGCTAAACGCGGGATTGCGACT
>JALVTI010000154.1 GCA_027035985.1 Aquificales bacterium
TTCTTAATATTTCTATAAGGAGATAGGTTTCTATGAGTTTCCTTATCACAACTTCCACCCTCGGTGTTAGCTAACATCAAATAATAACAAAAAAGGATTTAAAAAACAATATCAACCCGAAGTTTTAATTTTTACAAACTCAACACTTTAAGGCGAAAATCCTAAGAAAACTTAGCGTTTTTGAACGAAAAAGGAACCAATAAGGTTTTTGCATTTTTGCAAAAACTTTAAGAAGAATTAGAAAGCTTGTTTTCCTCAAAATCATCTTTGTTTTCCACATACCACAACTTAATGCGTTGAGCTATGGAATTTAAATAAATCTTATCGAGTGGATTTTTAGTCTCCTTGCTCGCTTTTTCTAATTCCTCCCAGAACCTCTTAATGTTTACCAATTCACCATTTACCCTAAATTCGCCGAAATACATAAAACCCAAATGTGTTAGAAAGAAATAAAACTCTTTACCCTCGTCGGTTTCGAATTCTAATTCACCTAAAATCCCGTTAGGACTATCCAATAATTTAACCTTTTTGAACTTCATAACCTATAAACCTAATAAGTTTTTTAGAAAAATCAAAAACCTTATGAGTTTTAATAAATTGACCCGACAAAAAAAGTCCCCGCCTTTCCCCAGAACCGATATTGTAGCCTCCGTTCGCTCGCCGTCAAGGGCAAGCCTTCGGTCGCTTTGCGACCCTTGACGGCTTCACTCACTTCGGCTTTTTCTATCTTTGCGGGGAAAGGCAAAGAAAAAAATGCTATTTGAATATCATTATCAACACTTGCAGGATTATTACTATACCTATACCTATTAAGGTATATAAACACCTAACATCCTCCGACAGGATTTCTTCTATCCCTTTCACTCTCCAATAGATTTTCTCAACTATTTCCACTAACGGGATTACTCTGGTTCCTTTTTTACCCCCCTCCTCTTTTTTAATCTCATATTTCCCCAACGCGGTTTTTATTTCCCTCAAACTCTCCAAAACGGTCTTTATCTCTCTCAAATTTCCTAATTCGGTTTTTATCGTATTTAAATCCTCTTTCAGTATTCCAAGTTTTTCCCCAACTTCCAAATAGGTTTTTTCGCTTTTTACATACTCCCTTAGGATTTCCCTTAAATGATCACTCTTATTGGGAGCTTTATCCAATCCCAATTTTTGGATTAGTTCATATTCCAACCTTACGCATATTGTTTCTTTCATAATCCCAACCCCCTACTATGGTTCCTTTTTTGCTCTACATCCCGTTTGCGTTTTTCCTCTTCCAATATCCGCATTAGGTGGTTTAATTCCTCTTCCAATTCCTTTTCTCTTTTTCGGTTAACTATAAACTCCAATTTGGGAGAGGAAATTCTTAGCTTCCTACACTTGGAAATAAATTCTTTCGTCCATTCCTTGCCGTGTCTTTTTTCTAACTCCCTTATAACCCATAAGGGATATGCTCCTATTTTTCTCCTAGTGTTCTTTATCTTTAACCAATCACTAAAAGGTAAAAATTCCTTTAACACCTCTTTATAAATACCTGGTTTTAGGTTTATCTTCTTGCCGTTAGATTGACGAGGTATTACCAATATGTGGATATGTGTATTTTCTCCTTTATCGTGTAAAAATCCTATCCAATTCCTATTTAGGTATATTGTCTCATTCCCAAAAAAGGTTTTTGCTTCTATTCCCAAATCTATATCGGTTTTTTCCCTTAAAATCCTTAAAAACCTTTCAAGGTCTTTTAAAACCTTTTCTTTTTCCACTTTTCCTTTATAGGAAATCACAAATTCCAACAACGAGGCGTTTTTTCGTAAGTTTTTCTTCCCTTCTAAAGTCTCCCATTTCCTTAATTTCTCGCTAAAAATGTCCCTTAATTCCTTTATTTCCACATTAGGTGGTTTTTTAACACCTTTTAGACGATGTTCTAAGGCTCGATTTAAAGAAGAAAACTTTATGCGTTGTGTTCTTACCACTACCATAAAAGGTATTTTAATTTATTTCAAACCACCAAAAGGCTCCTTTTAATTCTTTTTTAAGTCAGAACAGAGCGGTTTGCCTTACGGCAAACCTTTACTTTTGTAAATTTGTTTACTCTCGTAAATACCTTATTGGTTATATATCAAAATCCAAACTTAAGCCGTTTATTTCCATATCTTCTAAAAGAGTTTGCGGTATTTCGTCGTTTTCCTCGTAAAGGCTGGTATCTATTTCTATCCTTTCGGGGAGATTAAAGAATTTTCTAAACTCTTTATGGTCTTTTATCGCTTTTACCAAAACACTATAAAAGGCTTCTAAATCCTCCCCTTTCAAAACAGGTTTTATTTCTATATCCCCATCAGGCGAGGCATATACACTAACTTTTGGTTTCAAATAGGGATTATTCTCGACTATACGCCTATATTCGTCTATATCTAACCCATAACCTATTGAAGTTTTTATAAAAATACTATCCAAATGGATTTCTCCTTTCCCTATATCAACATAAGAAGCTGATTTCATTGCAAACCTTAAGGCTTTTGGAATATGAAACATCGATTGGTTCATTAATACCGAAACCTTATAAAGGTGTAAACTTCTTTTTTCCTCCTCGTTATGTTTTTTTCTCGTTTCATTTAACACTTTACGCCACTCTTCCCACAATCCCCAAACCGCATAGGTTTGCCTTTGATATAGAGCAAATTCCAATAAAAGGATTTCTTCATAACTTAACTTGGCTCCATTTGAGGTTGTTATCCCATTTTTTACTCCTTTTGTTAAATCGGTTATCTTCGAATTTACAGGTTTGGTTATATATTTGTTAACCTCCTCTACGGCTTTTTTACCTCTTAATCTCCGTATGTCGGTTATTTCTCCTCTACCATTTGTGATATATTTCCAAAAGGCATTCAATACGAGTTTCGGAATAAATCGGTCAATAATTGTGTGGAAATGCGGATGCCAGAAACCTTTTTCCGTTTTATGTATTTCAAACTTTAAAATTACGCTAAATAAATCCTTAATCCTTACCTTTTTCTGTTCTTTTAACTTCTCTTCCAAAGCGGGAATAAACCACTCTATAAATTCCCTTATGTGTTTTATATGTGTTTTTAAACTTTTCCTCCACTTATCGGGATACTTTTTCCTCAATGTTTCCCCATATGCGTAAACTTCTTTAATCACAAAAGGTTTTAAAGTCTTTAACAATTTCCTCGAAAGGGACAAGTTATAAACCTTACTCCTTATGTTAAATGCATATTCAACTCCTGTTAGCGGAGTTAAAAATCCTTTAAAGGTAAAGGTTGCAAACGCAAGTTGGGAATTTATATCCTCCAAACTCCTTTCGAGTAAATCTAATAATTCCCCGTAATGTTCTCTTCTATCGAAATATCCACAAATGGGACATATACGCGAATGACACCTATGCGGGTGATATTTCAACTTTGCTTTTTTAACTAAAGTGGAATTTATTTCCCATTCCTCCCTTACCAGGTCTATATCTTCTTTTCTCCACTCTAAGCGTAAATGTCCGTGTTTCGAACAATACGGGAGCCTTGTTAACCTTACCTCACACTTTGCTAGTTTCTTTTTTCCATCTTCATACCTTTTTAGGATTTCTACTATTTCCTTGTCCTCAAAAGGTATTTGTTCATATTCCAATTCACATTTGAGTAAGGTCCTTATAAATTCCACACTTCGGGTTGCCTTTTCAATCTCGGTAAGGCAGGCGGTTTTGGGGGACGGCTGATTTTTCGGCGAATTATCCGCTATTATCGAGTCAATACCCCCAGCCCCGCCACCGCTCACGGCGTCGCGGTGGCTGTCGCCACCGCTGGGAATATCCCCAAACAGCAAGAGGTCGAAATTTAATCCAACCCACGCGGGGAGTTTTTCTTTTTGAAGACCCTTAAACGGATTTCTCTCTTTATAGACCTTATTGAGGAGACTTTTGATTTTTGACGTCGTCGGGAGGGAGAGGTTTCCCTCTCCCCTTTGAGTCCCGACGACGAGCCAACACCGAGGGATATGAAAACCTATCTTCTTAATATTTCTATAAGGAGATAGGTTTCTATGAGTTTCCTTATCACAACTTCCACCCTCGGTGTTGGCTAACATCAAATAATAACAAAAAAGGATTTAAAAAACAATATCAACCCGAAGTTTTAATTTTTACAAACTCAACACTTTAAGGCGAAAATCCTAAGAAAACTTAGCGTTTTTGAACGAAAAAGGAA
>JALVTI010000155.1 GCA_027035985.1 Aquificales bacterium
AAGGTTTGTTTGCAAAGGTGAGGTATATGGAGTTAAGTGGTTGGAGGAGAAAGCTTACTATTTTGACCTATTTAACCGCTTTGGGGGTCGCCTCCTATGCTTACGCCTAATTTCTCACCCAGCGTATTTGGGGGAGTTTTAACATTAGAAACCATGGCGAGAGAAGCCGTCGTAAAGAGAACCACGAGGGAAACCGATATCGAAGTTTACATAAACCTCGACGGGGAGGGGAAATACGACGTTGAAACCCCCATAGGATTTTTAAACCACATGCTCGAGAGCTTCGCCAAACACGGGAGGTTCGACCTAAGGGTAATAGGCGACGGGGACGTCCACGTCTCCCACCACCACCTGGTGGAGGATGTCGGCATAACGCTCGGTATGGCGGTGAGGCGGGCGCTCGGGGAGGCTAAGGGTATAAAGCGCTACGGGTGGTCTATAGTCTCCATGGACGAGGCTCTGGTTTTGAGCTCGATAGATATCTCCGGTAGGGGTCTCTTTTACCACAACAAGAAGACCCTAAGGGGGAAGATTACCGAATTTGACTTCGAACTGATATGGGAATTTTTCAAAGGTTTCGCCCTCGAAAGTAGGTCAACCCTCCACATAGAGGTAAAGAGGGGTTACAACCTCCACCACATAGCGGAGGCTTGTTTCAAATCCTTCGCCTTTACCCTAAAAGATGCAGTCCAAATAATGGGAGGAGGAATACCCTCCACCAAGGGAGTGATTTAAACCTCTTCCCACAATTGGCTCAAAACCTTTCTTTCCTCCTCTGAGAGGAACCTTTTGGCAACAAAATCCGCTATGTGTTCCACCTCCAAATCTTTCGCGTAGCGGATTGTCCCCTCGTTGAGCTGTAGAACGCACCCGGGGCAGGAGGTCAGTATCTTTTGGGCTCCGCTGTTTTTGAAATCCTCCATTTTGCGGGAGAGGATTTTCTGCGAAAGGGTGGGGTTTTTTACCGAAAACATCCCGGCAAAGCCGCAACAGCTCTTATTCAGCTCGCCCTTTACCAGTTCGGCGTCTTTATCTTTCTTGGCGACGCGGTCGAAAACCGAAACGTCGAGCTTCATCGCCGTGTAGGCGTGGCAGGGGTAGTGTATGGTTATTTTTTCTTTTATCCCCGAGCGAAGCTCGGGCAGTTCCCTATCTAAAATCTCGACCAATTCGTAGACCGGAAAAGGTAGGTCGTAGTCCTCTTTAAAGGTTCCCCCGCCGGTGGGGCAGACGACCACCAGTCCGTCTATTTCGTATTTTTCCGCCAACTTTTGGAATACCTCCGTATTTTTCTCCCTGAGTTGTTCGAACATATCTAAAAAGCCGCTGTAGTAGTGGGGACCCCCGCAACAGGATACCCCGTCGGGGACTATCACCTCATATCCCAACTTTTGGAGGATGCGGACAACATTCTCCGCCGTTTGGGTGTAAAAGTTTTCGTACATACACCCGGGGAAGAAGATGAAGGTTCCCCTCCTCTCGGTGTTTGGCAAAAATTTCTTCCCCCTTAGGGATTGGGCATTTAATTTCGGTTTGGGAAAGTATTTGACCGCCCCGGTGGGGAAGACTACGGGAATGGTATCCCTATTTCCTATAAATAGTTTTGAGATAACCGCACCCGCCTTGAGGGCTAATTTTTGTAATTTATTCCCCTGAAAGGTTAGGGGTTTCAGTCCGAGGTATTTGAGCCAATCCTTTTTGAGGTCTTCGTTTACCCTCTCCCTTACGTGGACTAAAAGTTCTTTGTATTCAACCCCGTTGGGGCAGATATTCTCGCAGTTCCTACATAGGGTGCACTCGTCCCACCTCTTTGCCACTTCGGGGGTGAGCTCGAGCTTCCCCTCCACCACCGATTTTGCCAGAAGTATCCTACCCCGAGGGGAATAGGCTTCGTCGTATTCGACGTTGTAGGTGGGGCAGACGGTTTTGCAAAGCCCGCACTGGACGCAGGCGTTTAGTATTTTCGTATCTATCGTAATCCCCCTACGGGGGGTATTTTGCTCCCTTTCCATAGTAAGGATTTAATAATCCCCATTTCCCCTTAAAGGTTTCTCCGATTTTTGTTGCCTATGGAAGGTTTGTGTTTTTGAGAAAATATACTAAAAGTTTTATAATCTTATGTAACTAACAAGGATTGTTTTATGAGAAAATATATCTAACTAAGGAGGTTTTTTTATGGTAGTAACCCCTGAAAGGATACTTTACGACGATGGAAACCACAAATTTATCCTTCTAGAGGATTACGGTCAGGGTCAAATGGTTCAATCCAACGTTTATCTCGTGATTGATAATAACCGCGGAATGCTGGTTGACCCGGGGGGACACAAACTTTTTAAACCGCTATTTTCCGATATAGCGCAGGTTTTGGGAATACAGAACTTGGATTACATATTTTTAAGCCACCAAGACCCCGATATAGTTGCCGGTATCAACGGATGGCTTATGACCTCCCAGGCGATTGCCCTTATCTCCAAGTGGTGGCTTAGGTTTATTCCCCACTACGGGCTGGACAAATATGTGGAACCCCGCTTGAAAGGTCTCGAAGATGAGGGGGGTATTCTCCAATTGGGTAATGCGGAAATATTTATACTCCCCGCCCACTTTATGCATTCCCCCGGTAACTTCCAGTTCTACGACCCCGTTTCAAAAATCCTCTTTAGCGGTGATATGTTTTTCAGCTTCAGTGCACCTTACGAATTTGTGAACCCCGGTGACGATATAGAAAAGCACCTAAAGGAATATGTTGAGCCCTACGTAAAACGGTTTATGGGTGGAAAACAGGTCTTCAAACCCTATGCGAAGATGCTTAGGGAACTGGACGAAATTTTCGGAATAGAGATAATAGCTCCCCAGCACGGGGCAATCATTAAAGGACACGATAACGTTATGAAAACCATTGAATGGGTGGAAAATCTCGAGGCTGGTCCCGATATTATGGGTTCCGTTTTTCAAATACCCAAAAATCGCCTTAAGTTTGAATAACCTTTTTTTCTTTTCCTTTCAAAGGTTTTAAATTCCCCCTTTATGGGGAAAAACTTTTTAAAAGCTACACTTTTAGGGTCTCTCTTCTTGGGAATAACCTTTGCGGGGGACATATACTCGCAGGGAACCCGTTACGGGGAACTCATTAAGGTCTCCTACAAAGGGGAGGGTAAGGAAAAGGTCTTCGAGGGATACCTCGAACTCCCCAGCGGGTATATATGGAAGTTCAACACCCTTAGGGGTGAGGTTGTAAAACTCCTAACCGCCGTTGTAAAGGTAGACTACGTCCAACCCCACAAAGAGGAACCGGCTTTCGAGGGGGCTACCACACCCTACGACGCTGTGCGTTTCAGGGTGGTAAAGCGCTTCCGCCTCAAGCGGCTTTACAAGATATCGAGGGAGAAATTTCAAGCCCTCCTGAAGGAGGGTTATACCTACTCCCACGGATTTAGGTGCGGTAGGGTTCAAAAGGTCAGCTTTAAGACCATAAAGAGCGGCTTTTTGGGCTTTGGGAAGAAAAAAGCCTTTCAGGTCGAGTTGGCTCTAACGAATGTAAAGGGTCTGCCCGCCGTCGATAGGGAGGGTAAACCCATCGTGTGGAAGGCGGTTTTGCCGGTGGAGAGGGGTAAGTCAGAGGAGTTTTTCGAAAACTTCGGCGGGGAGGATTACGGACTGCACACCCTGCTTGTGGAAAAGATGGGCAGATACCTCTGTCTGGAATACGTTCAAAGGGAACCCAATCCGAGCGACGTATTTAACTACCGGGTTATAGGCGTTTACGAGGTGGGGAGATGAGACAGGTTGCGGTAATAGGCGCTTCGGCGGCGAAACCGGGCGACGAGATTTACGAGTTTGCCTACAGGTTGGGGTTGGAACTGGGTAGGAGAAACCTGGTTGTCGTAAACGGCGGGCGCACCGGGGTGATGGAGGCGGTGTCCAAGGGGGTGCGCGACAGCGGTAGAGGTCTGGCATTGGGAATACTGACCACCTACGACGGGAGCGACGGAAACCCCTACCTCCACATAAAGGTCAATACCGGAATGGGTTGGAACAGAAACCCGCTGGTGGTGGCGAGCGGGGAGGTGGTTCTCGCCGTAGGGGGACACTACGGCACCCTTTCGGAGATAGCCTACGCCCTCATCCTGGGTAAGACCGTCATAGGCTACAAAACCCACAGGGTGGATGGTGTTATCCAAGTCCAATCGTTGGAAGAGATGCTCCGACTCCTCGACGAGGTTATGGGTCTCGAGATTTAGACCTACTGGAGGGGTTTTTAAGGACAACCCAAAGGGTAGGAAAAAACGGACGAAAACCTTTAAACGGAAGGGGTTTTTTTTACCCCCTTTGGAGTATCTCTTTTGCAACCTTTTCCCCGCTTAGGAACATCCCGCCAAATATGGGACCCATTCGGGGTAGTCCGTAAACTTCGGCGGTTGACATACCCATAACGTAGAGACCGGGGTATATCTCGCCCGACTTTTCGACAACGAGCTTTTCCGCCTCGTTCACCCACATGGCGCCCATACCCTTGACATCGCAGCAGTTGGTTCTCTTGGCGGCGAGCTTGGCAACCGCGGCGTCGTGTCCCGTGCCGTCGAGGACATATTCCGCCTCCACAACGAGGGGGTCGACGTGTAGGTGAACCATCTCAATAGGTGTCCAATTTATAACCACCCCGTTGACCCTTCCGTTCTTTATGACTATGTCCTCCACATGGACGCCGTTAAATATCTTCACACCGGCTTTGACCGCCTTCGATATGAGGGTGGAAGCCAGTTCGACGGCGTCGGCTATCAGATAGTTATCCCCGTAGGGGGTTGTATTTATATCGAATTCCCTAAGGATATGCTCCGCGTCGCGTTGCACCACCACCTTGTTAAAGAGCATACCGCCGCCCCATATACCGCCGCCGGGAGAGAGTTTTCTCTCGAAAATAGCGACTTTCTTACCTTCCTTGGCGAGCAGATAAGCGGCTACCAATCCGGAGGGTCCCGCGCCTACCACGGCTACATCCACTTTTGTATGGTCTAAAAGCTCCTTGGTGAAACTCTCAATTATTCCCCTCGTAACGTGGAGTTCTTGAAGCATCTACCGACCTCCCTTTAGGTTGGTCTATGCTAACACAATCCCTTTAACGGTTTTTGCGATTTGGAACCCCAAAAGGGGTTAGTTTGTGTTGTCTTTCCTTTTGTAGAGTTTAAAAAACGAAATCACCTTTAGGGGGTTTGGGACACCTTAAAGGGAATATGAAGAAAGAAAACACCTTTAGGTGGAAGGTATCTTTAACCCTCGTCGAGGACTTCTTTGAGTTCCCCCTCCTCTGTAAGGACAAAATAGGGTCTTTCATGGGATAGGTAGTAGTAGGGAGTATAAGCCTTAAACTCACCGGCGCAGGTGTCGACCACCTTGACCGCGGGGCAGATGCCGAGTTTTTTGCGGTATTCCCTAACCTCCCCTTCGGAGACGTTTAGGAGCTTGGCTATTTCGCGGTCGCTAAAGCCCCACTCTTTGAGGAGGCGGAGTTCTTCTGGGGATATCTCTTCCAGTTTTTTACCCCTTAGAAGCATTTCGGCATCGACCAATTGTTTTATATTTGCTAAAAACCAGCGGTCTATCTTCGAATATTCATAGACCTCATCTATGTCGTAACCCCTTCGGAAGGCTTCGGCGACGTACCAGAGTCGGTATTCGGTGGGGGTTATGAGTCCCTTGACCAGTTCGTCGTCCGAAAGGTGGGACAGGTCTATATCGGTAAACCCGTAGAGGTCTTTTTCCAAGCTTCTGACCGCCTTTAGGAGGGCTTCCTTAAAGGTTCTCCCTATAGCCATAACCTCGCCGACCGACTTCATCATGGTGGTGAGGGTTTTGTCCGCCGACGGGAATTTGTCGAAGTTGAAGCGGGGAATTTTAACCACCACATAGTCTATGGAGGGCTCGAAGGAGGCGGGCGTGTCGCGGGTGATGTCGTTTTTGAGCTCGTCGAGGGTGTAGCCCACCGCCAGCTTCGCCGCCACCTTGGCTATGGGGAAACCGGTCGCCTTCGATGCCAGCGCCGAGGAGCGGGAGACTCTCGGGTTCATCTCTATAACGTAAAAGTCGCCGTTTTCGGGGTCAACCGCGAATTGGATGTTCGAACCCCCCGTGTCGACCCCTATAGCCCTTATAATCGCTATGGCGGCGTCCCTAAGAATCTGATACTCCTTGTCGGTTAGGGTTTGGGCGGGTGCCACCGTTATGGAGTCCCCCGTGTGGACGCCCATGGGGTCGAGGTTCTCTATGGAACAGACGATTATCACGTTGTCGGCTTTATCCCTTATAACCTCGAGTTCGTATTCCTTCCAACCTATGAGCGATTTGTCGAGCTGAACCTGGTGAATCGGGGACGCTTCGAGGGCTATTTTTAACTTCTGCTCGAACTCCTCGCGGTTGTAGGCTATGGAACCGCCCGTTCCCCCGAGGGTGAAGGCGGGTCTCAAGATGACGGGAAAGCCTATTTTCTTTATAGCCTTCAGCCCCTCCTCCACCGAGCTGACGACCGCACGGGGGGGAACCTTTAGCCCTATCCTCTCCATGGTTTCGGCGAAGAGCTCGCGGTCCTCCCCCCGCTTTATAGCCTCGTAATTAGCACCTATTAGCTCCACACCGTATTTTTGGAGGATTCCCCTCTCGTAAAGTTCGACCGCGAGGTTTAGTCCGGTCTGACCCCCGAGGGTGGGCAGCAGCGCGTCGGGACGCTCCTTTTCGATAATCCTCTCGAGCACCTCCGCCGTAAGAGGTTCGACGTAAGTGCGGTCGGCTATCTCGGGGTCGGTCATTATCGTCGCCGGGTTGGAGTTGACGAGAACTACCTCGTAACCCTCCTGCCTCAAAGCCTTGCACGCCTGGGTTCCCGAATAGTCGAACTCCGCCGCCTGACCTATGACTATGGGACCGGAGCCGATTATCAGGATTTTTCGGATATCGGTTCTTTTGGGCATCCTAAAAGAGGAAATATTTTAGGGAGACCTAAAGGAGGGGAAGGTTTTTTCCCAAGCGTTCCCTAACGAGGTTCTTTATCCGCGTAAGCGCGTAAACCTCCGAAAGGGTTTTGTCTACCAGAAATGCCAACAGCAGGATTATCAAATCCTCAATGTAATCCTCGACGAGTCCTATCTCCAATTTGGCGTCCCCCAGGAGGCTCCTCAAAAAGGTATCCCTGTCGAAGTCGCTCAAATTTTCCCCGTAGCGGTCGTAGAAGGTATTTAAAACCTCCTCCAACTGTCGGCGGAAGGTTTCGGAAAAGTCCTTTCCCGGTTGGGTAGGTTCCAAGCCGAGATTTTCTGCTATGAGGGTGAGGTATTGAAAGAGCCGCATCGAGTGGACTATCTGTTCGAGCCTCTTTATCTGTTTATCCAAAACCTCCGAAGGTTTGCCCTCTTTGAGGGCTTGTTTATATCCAAACTGAAAAAGGTCTTCACATACGGTCTTTACACTCATAATAAAAACCTCAAAACTAAATTTATAGAAGGTCTATGTCATGAGAAGCCTTACAAACTGGAATTTGTTAAGAAATGCTTCCTCAAAGGGTTTCTCCCTGGTAGGAGCTTTAATTTTGGTTGCGATTATCTCCCTAACGATGGCAGTTATCGGAACCATCTTTTTAAAGACCTTACGGGTTCAACATGGGATTAAGATTTATAAGACGACAAAAGAAGCTGCTGAATCGGCGGCTTACGCGTTAGTGGATTATATGGAAAGTAATTTGGGGCAACCTCCCATAGGAAGCTGTACCGATGCAAATGGAAATAGTTGCACTTTAGACTGCTCCAATTCAACCTGTAGATGCACAATAGATTGGAATAAAAGTACCGAATTGAAAAATATAGCAGATGCTATAAAGAATTCGCCGGCAATAGGAGAGTATCCGGTGGGATACATCTTGAAAAATTGCACCGATGGAACAACCCAAATTTATACAATTCTTATTAGTGTAAATTCAACGCAAGGGGCGGGAGGAACGAGGATTATGTTTATTTACGCTTATTGATGCAGTAAGTGTATACTATCCCCGCGGCGAGAGCCGCGGCTGTCTCACTTCTTAAGATGAAATTTCCCAAACTCACGGGGGTAAACCCCTTTTCGGTCAGCAGGCGGGCTTCCTCCGCGGAGAAGCCCCCTTCGGGTCCCACAACTATATTCGCCCCCTTTAGTGAGGGATTTTTTTCCAATACCTCAAAGAGGTTGTTGTTTCCCTCCCTCTCGAAGGGGAAGAGGTTTAAAAATCCCCTTTGGGGTTCGATTTTTTCCAAAACCATCGGTGGGAAAATTTTGGGGGGTATGTGCCTGCCGCACTGCTTCAGGGCTTCCCGCGCAATCCTCTCCCAGCGACCGATTTTTTCGGCGATAACGGAAACCTTTTGAAAACTCCTTTTGGAGATAACGGGAACTATCTCCGAAACCCCTATTTCGGTCGCCTTTTCGACTATCTCGTCGAAGGTGGCGAGTTTTACCGGGACGCACTGGTAGAGGCGGACAAAAAATAGGGGAACATTCGGGGGAAGTTCCTTCAAAATCCTAACCACCGCGCGGCGTTTCTCTATTTTCTCAACCTCTCCCAAAAAAGGTTTGAAAGTTTTTTCGTCCAAAACCTCGACGGTGTCTCCTACCCTCACCCTTTTGACCTTAAAGTGTCTGAAGTCGTCCTCTATAAAGGCAAACCCCTCGCGGGAAACGACAGCGAAAAACCTGTCCATCAAAGGGTTAAGGGTATTGAAATCGGAAACCGAAGGGTGTAAAGTGGTTAAAAACTCCCAAGGGGGTGCGGATTTGGGATATACCCCAAAGGGTTTTTTTAAAATTAGCCTAAAACCTCGGGAGGTTTCTTAAACATGGCAAACGAGAAGTTTGACCTGGTGATTAAAGTGGGCGGTGAAGGTGGTGAGGGTGTCATAACCGCGGGCGACTTCCTCACCGAAACCGCCGCAAGGGCTGGATACTGGGCAGTCAATTACAAATCCTACCCCGCCGAAATCAAGGGTGGTTACGCCCAATCCACCGTCAGGATTTCCTCCGATAGGGTCTTCTCCACCGGTGACAGCTTCGATATCCTCTGCGCCTTTAACGGTGAGGCTGTCGAGAAGAATATGGTCTTCCTAAAGAGGGCTAAGGACGAATCCAAACTCAAGGTATTGGTATACGACAGCACCGACTACGAACCCGCCGAGGAATTGGAAAACGTCATTTACTACCCCGTTCCCCTGTCCGAACTGGCTAAGGACGTAATGAAAGCCTACATCACCAAGAACATCATAGCCCTCGGCGTATTGTCGGAACTCTTTGGTGTCCCCGAGCAGTCGATTAAGGACGCGATTAAGGCTAAGTTCTCCCGTAAGGGTGAAAAAATCGTCGAAATGAACTACAAAGCCTTCGACCTCGGAAGGCAGTATGTAAGGGAAAATCTCCAGAAGAAAGACCCCTACAAATTCCCCGAGCCGAGAACTCCCGAAGATGTCGTGATTATGGAGGGTAACCAGGCGGTTGCAAAGGGTTCTATAGCCGCGGGCGTAGAGTTTTACGCCGCATACCCGATTACCCCCGCGACCGCCGTCGGTAACCACATCGTTATGGACCTGATAAAGCGCGGCGGTTGGCTATACCAAGCCGAGGACGAGATTGCATCCCTCGGTATGGCGCTCGGCGCGTCCTTCGCCGGTAAGAAGTCGATGACCGCCACCTCGGGACCCGGTATCTCCCTAATGAGCGAGTTTATCGGCTACGCCGGTATTACCGAACTTCCCATAGTTATAGTCGACGTTCAAAGGGGTGGACCTTCTACCGGTATGCCCACCAAGCACGAGCAGTCCGACCTCTTTATATGCGCTTTCGGCGGACACGGCGACTTCCCCAGGGCAATCCTCGCGGCTACCACCGTCGAGGATAACTTCTACCTCGCGGTCGAGGCGTTCAACCTCGCCGAGAAGTATCAAATTCCCGTCTTCCTGATGACCGACGGCGCACTCGCGATTAGGTCGGAGGTCTTCCCCACCCCGAAAATCGAGCAGAGGGAGGACGGCAAGGTTGTGGTTAGGGGACACATCCCCTACGGCGTGGACGAGATTGGGGTCGTAAACAGGTGGGTTTACAACGCCGAAGAGGACAAAGAGGGTGAATTCCGTTCCCCCAGCGGAAGGTTCTTGAGGTATAAGACCGATACTCCCACCGGTATAACCCCCATGGGTATACCCGGCGACCCCAACGCTATGCACGCCATTACCGGTCTCGAGAGAACCGAAAACTCCGACCCCAGGTTCACCCCCGAGATAAGGGTCAAACAGATGAACAAGCGTTTCAGGAAACTCCAAACCCTTCTAAGGGAGGACGCCGACAGGTATTACAAGGATATGAGGATAGATAGCGACAACGCCGATGTGGCAATCATCTCCTGGGGTCTGACCGCCTCCATCGCGAGGGAAGCCGCCCAAAGGCTCAGGGAACAGGGCTACACCGTAAACGAGTTCTATCCCAGGTTGCTCTGGCCCGTTAAAGCCGAGGTATTCGAGGAATTCGCGTCCAAGGCTAAAAGGGTAATCATCCCTGAAACCAACTACTACGGACAGTTTGCCTTCATCCTAAGGGCTACCACCAATCTAAAAGACCTTATCTCCTACGTCGCCTACAGGGGTGAGGCGTTCATACCCAAAGAAATTGAAGACTTCGCAAAAATGGCAATAGAAAAGGACATTAAGAAGGGTTGGTTTACCCCCTCCGACGTCTATGGCACGGTTGTGGGGGCTATTTGAGACCCTTTTATGGGTTTGGACATTTTTTCTTTCCCCCTTTGGGAGTTTTGCTTTTATAAAACCTAAAGGAGGTTGGTTATGGCTGTTTTGACCACTAAGGATTATAGAAGCGAAGTTGAGCCTACCTGGTGTCCCGGTTGCGGTGACTTCGGTGTCCTCAACGCCACCGCCAGGGCTCTCGCCGAACTTCAGAAAGACCCCGCAAAGGTAGTCGGCATTTCCGGAATCGGATGCTCCTCGAGGTTGCCCCTCTTCCTAAAGGGTTACAACGCCCACACCCTCCACGGTAGGGCTATTACCTTTGCAATAGGCGTTAAGGTTTCCAGACCCGACTTGGACGTTATCGTCTTCACCGGTGACGGGGATATGTTCTCGATTGGTAGCGGACACAACCCCCACGTCGCCCGTAGGAATATCGATCTCACCATAATAATGATGGACAACAAGGTCTACGGTCTTACCAAAAACCAAGTCTCCCCCACCTCCAGGGACGGACAGCCCGGTTCGTTAAATCCCTACGGAAACATCGACGGACACGTCAACCCCATTATGTATATGCTCACCTTCGGTGCGACCTACGTAGCCCAAACCTACGCCGGTAACCTCAAACACATGACCAAGATTATTAAGGAGGCTATCGAACACAAAGGTCTATCCTTTGTAAACGTAATATCCCCCTGTCCCACTTTCAACAAGTTTGACAGCTACAAGTATTACAAAGACCACCTAATCGATATAAACGAAGACCTCGGACACACCGAACTGGACAACTTCAACAAGGCTATGGAGATGGCTATCCACTGGGACGACAACTACAGAGACCCCCAAAACACCAAAGCCCACATCGGGGTTTACTACAAAGTTCAAAAACCCACCTACCACGACAGGGTGGAAGAGGTTAAAGCCCGCGTCGGTCGCGAGGAGAGCATCCAAAAGCTCATCGACGTCTGCAAACCCAAGGCTATCTAAAGAGGTTCTCCCCCGCCTTCGGTGGGGGCTTTTTCTTTGTTTTTTAGAAAACGAGTCAGTCTATTAAATCCCAAGACAAAGGGGTTCCCGCCTTTATATCCTTGCGGGCGCGTTTTTTACCGACAATATCCTTGTAATACTTTGGATGGAGTCCGTACCCGGGTCTTATAGACCTTACATTATCCTCCGTAAAAAGTTCTCCTTTTTTTACATCTTTAACCACAAAGAGGGAACGGGCAAATTGTCTTCCCTTTTTCATTCCTTCGGTCACTTTGTAGGAACCGTCTCCCAACGCTCTACGGGTATTTTTAACAGCTTTAACCATTTGGGCAAATTCGTCAGGTGTTAGAGAAAAATCCCTATCGGGGGTATTGAGTTTTCTATCCAAAATAAAGTGTTTTTCAATCATTACGGCGCCCAATGCGGTTGCCGCTACCGGAACTTCTATACCTTTGGTATGGTCGGAAAGTCCTACGGGAACCCCAAAAATCTTTCTTAAGGAGGGTATAACACCTATGTTAGCCTCCTCTATAGGTGTAGGATAGGCACTTGTGCACTTTAAAAGGATTATTTGATTGTTTCCCACCCTTTTACAGGCATTTATAGCTTCTTCAATATCGGCTAATGTTGCTATACCCGTTGAAATTATGACGGGTTTTCCTTTGGAGGCTATATATTCGATGAGCGGAATATCGGTAATTTCGAAGGATGCCACCTTGTAGGCGGGAACATTCAATTCCTCTAAGAAATCTACGGCGCTTTTATCAAAAGGTGTTGAGAAAAATATAAGCCCAAGTTTTTCCGCAAGCTCCTTCAGTTCGAAATGCCATTCCCAAGGCATATATGCTTCTTCGTATAGCTCGTAGAGCGTTTTACCATCCCAAAGGGTTCCCCCCTTTATGCGAAAATACTCGTTATCGAAAGGTGCCGTTATGGTATCGGGGGTATAGGTTTGCAATTTGACCGCATCGGCTCCCGCTTCTTTCATCGCATAGAGTGTTTCCTTCGCGATTTCCAAGCTCTGTTTGTGGTTTGCCGAAAGTTCGGCGACTACCATAATATCCTTATCGAGGTCAAAGTTGCCAATTTTTATTCCCATCGGTGGGAATTCTAATAAATCTTGCTCCAAATATTGAGGGTTGGTTATATTTTTATCCTTTGGCAGGAGGGGTGGCCGAGCGGACGAAGGCGGGGGACTCGAAATCCCTTGGACGGGTTTACGCCCGTCCCGCGGGTTCGAATCCCGCCCCCTCCGCCATTTAAAACCTTACTTTTTGAGATTTTCAATTTAACAACAATCCTATAAAGATTTTTGAAAGCTCTATATTAAAAACTTCTGATGGTGATGGCATTCGTTTCTCCCGTAGAGATGGGAAAACCCCAACTCCCGGAGGAGTTGGTTTTAAATACCGTCCCCTTAAGGGATTTGGTAGTCTTCCCCCACGTTTCCACCCCTTTATTGATAGGGAGACCCTTTTCCATAGAAGCGGTCCGCAGGGCTTGGGAAAGCAACAAGCTCCTCTTTCTTCCCGTTCAATACGACAAGGACAAGGAGGAGGTCGGGGAAGAGGATATATCCAAAGTGGGAACGGTAGCCCGCCTTCTACGCATAGCGACGGTAGAGGATAACCGTCTAAAGATTGTGGTCGAAGGATTGGCAAGGGGTGAGGCGGAAAAGTATTTCTTCGACGATGTGATAACGGCGAAGGTGAAAGTTCTCAAGGAGGAGGTTCCCCAGCTTTCCCCCGAAGACAGGGCTCTCATACAGGAGATTAAAGACCTTCTCGATAGGGCGGTCGCCTACGGGAAACGGATTATCCCCGATATGCTCTATACGATAAAGAGCGAGGATAACCCGGTTAAGTTTGCCGACCTGGTTGCGTCCGTTTTAGACCTCAAAACGGAAGAGGCGTTAAAACTTTTGGAAACCAAAGACCTCAAAGAGAGATTGAAACTCATACACCAATACCTCTATAGGGAGGTAAATCTCCTCGAACTCCAACAGAAGATAAGGGAACAAGCCCGTCGTACTATGGAGAAGGAACAAAAGGAATACTTCCTCCGCCACCAGCTCAAGGCGATACAGGAGGAATTGGGCGTCGGAAAAAATCCCGAAGTGGAGGAGTATAGGAAAAAGCTTGCGAAACTGAAACTCCCCAAGGAGATAAGGGAACAGATTGAAAAGGAGATAGAGCGCCTCGAGAGACTCCACCCCGACAGCGCCGAGGCGGGCGTTTTGAGGACGTGGCTCGACTGGGTTCTCGACCTGCCTTGGAATAAGAGAACCAGAGACCGCTACGACCTAAAGAGGGCTAAGGAAATTCTCGACAGAGACCACTACGATTTGGAGAAGATAAAGGAGCGTATCATCGAATACCTCGCCGTTAGGAAGTTGACCAGGGGTAAAACGAAGGGGCCCATCCTCCTCTTTGCGGGTCCCCCCGGAGTGGGTAAAACTTCGTTGGGTAAATCGATAGCGAAAGCCCTCGGGAGAAAGTTTGCCCGTATATCCCTGGGCGGTGTTAGGGATGAAGCGGAAATCAGGGGGCACCGCCGCACCTACGTTGGCGCCATGCCGGGCAAAATCATGCAGGCTATCAAACGGGTCGGCGTTAAGAACCCGGTTCTCATGCTCGACGAAATAGACAAGATGGCGGTTTCCTTCCAGGGAGACCCGGCGGCGGCGCTACTCGAGGTTTTAGACCCCGAGCAGAACAAAAATTTTGTCGACCATTACATAAACCTCCCCTTCGACCTATCGGAGGTTATATTCATCTGCACCGCAAATAGGTTGGACACCATTCCCCTCCCGCTACTCGATAGGATGGAGGTTCTACGCCTCTCGGGCTACTCGGAGGAGGAGAAGCTCGAAATCGCCAAGCGTCACCTAATACCCAAACTGATACCGGAACACGGGTTAAAGCCGGAGGAGGTTCGGTTTACCGACGAGGCAATTCTCGAAATCATCCGCCGCTATACCCACGAGGCTGGGGTCAGAAACCTGCAGAGACAAATCGGTGCGGTTTTGAGGAAGTTGGCGGTGAAAAAACTCGAAGGGAAAAAGCCTCCATTTGTGGTTACCCCCGAATTGGTTAGGAAGCTCTTGGGAACCCCCCGTTATATACCCTCCAAAAAGGAAAAGCCGTTGGTCGGAGTTGTTACCGGTCTCGCGTGGACGGAATTGGGCGGCGAAATTATGTTTATCGAAGCGATTAAGATGAAGGGTAAGGGGCGCCTCACCCTAACTGGGAAGCTGGGTGAAGTAATGAAAGAGAGCGCGCAAACCGCCCTGTCCTATATAAGGGCTAACGCCGAAAAATACGGAATAGATCCGGAAATGTTTGACAAATATGACGTCCACATACACGTTCCCGAGGCGGCTATACCCAAAGATGGACCCTCGGCAGGAGTCGCGCTCGCAACCGCCTTGAGGTCGCTATTCACCAATACCCCCGTTAGGAATGACATAGCCATGACGGGTGAGATTACCCTTATCGGTGAGGTTCTCCCCGTAGGGGGTATTAAGGAGAAAATTCTCGCCGCAAAGAGGGCGGGGATATACGAAGTGATACTCCCCAAAGAGAATGAAAAGGAGGTTATGGAAGACCTTCCCGAATTCGTCAGGGAAAAGATGAAGTTCCACTTTGTGGACAACGTCGAGCAGGTTTTCGACCTCGCCCTGGTAAAAGAAGGGGAAAACCAACCCCAAGGGGAGAATAAGGAAAACAAACCTTCCTAAGTTTTTCCCCTTAAATCCCTACCAATTGGTGGAAACTGCAGGCTTAAAATACCCCGTTTATGCCCTTTGTTGAATTCGTATTCCGCCGCAAGTATTTGATTTTTGCAATTTTTGCAATACTTGCGGTTTTAGGCGTTATCGGTTACTTCACCCTACCCCGAAAGCTCTTTCCCGACATAGAGAGACCGCACATTGTGGTCGTCACCCGCTATCCGGGCGCCGATGCCGAAAATGTGGCAACCTACGTAACCCTTCCCATCGAAAGGAGACTGCAAACCATTTCCCTCGTTAGGCGGATTACCTCCACATCCGCCGACGGCGTTTCCTCAATAGATGTCGAGTTCAATTACGGAAAGGATATAAACGTTGCGGCGGTCGATGTTATCAACGAACTGAAAAAGGTCGAGCTCCCTCCGGGGGCTATGTCACCGATTATTTTTAAAAAGGACAGTTCCACCCCTCCGGTAATAGTTCTCGCCTTAGCCCCTAAGAAGGGTTCTCACCTATCCCTCGCCGACGTTAGGGAGATAGCGGAAAACCAAATAAAGGACGAGCTTTTAAGGCTTCCCCACGTTAGGAACGTCGACGTTTTTGGGGGATACCAAAAGGAGATCAGAATCGAATTAGACCTCAAGAAGTTGAAGGAATATGGTATATCTCCCGCCGATGTGCTTAGGGTAGTTTCCGCCTCCAACAGAAATATACCGATAGGTATTGTCGTAAATCCGAACAATCAGCTGACGGTTAAGTTGCTCGGACAGGCTGTTCACGTGGAGCAGGTAAGAAAACTCCATATAACCCCCACGCTCACTTTAGGGGATATAGCGACCGTTAAGATGGGGCACGCCGACCCGAGAAGCTTTTTCTTCGCCAACGGACATGAGGCGGTTGCCCTCGCCGTTCAGAGGTTGGAAAACGGTGACTATTTGAAAACTATTAACGAAGTAGAAAGGTTAATACCCAAACTGCAAAAGGAATATCCCGAAATATCGATAACCGTAGCCGACTCCATGAAAGAGATAACCGAAACTTCCTTCTACAATATGTTGGAAGTTCTTCGGGATGCCGTCGTTTACACCCTGCTCGTGATGTTCCTATTCCTGGCTAACATCAGACTCACCCTGGGTGTTATCTTCTCCATACCCTTCGTCTATATCGGTTCAATCGGTGTAATGAAACTCTTCGGCATCGAGTTCAACATCGTTTCCGAAACGGGTCTTATCCTCGCCCTCGCCATGCTCGCCGACGACGCGGTTGTCGTTCTCGAGAATATTGAAAGGCACATAACGGAGCTAAAGGAAAATGTCCGCGAAGCGGTTATTAAAGGAACTGCCGAAGTTATGTTCGCCGTTGCCGGCGGTTCGCTCGCCATAACGGCGGTATTGATGCCCCTATTTTTTGTGGGCGGCTACGCCGGTAAGGTGTTCCACTTTTTGGTCTCGACCTTAATCATCGCCATTTGGGTATCCTGGTTCGTTTCGGTAACCTTCCTGCCGCTGTTTGCCGCATGGATATTCCGCAAAGGGGAGGTTAAACCTACAAAACTCGACCTTTGGGTGGAAAAGTATGTAATTCCGATAATAGTTACCCCCTTTAGAAACCTCTACGTAGCTTTGGTTCAAAACTTTGTAAACCGTCCGAAGGTTTTGCCCCTCTATATGGTCGCGATAATGCTACTCTTCGTGCTGTCGGCGAGGTTGGTAATTCCTGTCCTCGGGAAGGATACCATGCCCCCGATGGACACCGGTATCCTAACCGGTCAGATACAACTCGACTCTCAGCTTTCCTACCACCAGGTGGAAAAAATAGCCCAAAAGATTACCGAAATATTGAAAGAGGAGAAGAAGCACGGCTTAGAGCGCTATTACATAGCCTTCGGAACGGAACCGGGGGTTATAACCATAGGTGGTGGAGGAACTATTCAAAATGCCCACATAGTTCTCACCTATGTTGACCGTTTTCATCGAAAGGAGACCATTTGGGATATAGAACACCGTTTGATGAAAAAAATAGGCTCCATCGAAGGGGTTAAACAGATATCCTTAGTCGCCCAAGGAGCAACACCCCTATCCTCTATCAAGGGAACCGTTGACACCATCCTTTTGGGGGACAAATACGAAGAGCTATACCCCTATGCGGAAAAACTCTATTACCTCTACCACAACATAAAGGGTGCATCTTCGGTAACCCTCGGTTGGGCTCCCGACAACCTCGAGGTTCAATTCATTCCCAACTTCGAGGAGATGAGATATTACGGAGTAACCCTCGCCCAAATCGCGGAACAAATGGCCACCGCGGTTAACGGAAGGGTTTCCTCCACCTTTATAGTGCCCAACGAAACACCCCTCCCGGTAGTGGTTCAATTTCGTGCGGAAGACAGAAAGGATATAGACTCCTTAAGGAGTTTGGTTATAAAAACTCCTAAAGGATTGGTTCCTTTAACCCAACTTGGAAGGTTAGAGATAAAACCCAATACCCCAATCATCACAAGGGAAGACCTAAAGTATTCAATCGATGTTCTGGTTCAAAAAGATACTGCCCCCTCCTCCTTGGTGATAATGCAGGCTCACAAGATTAACGCCCAATTTAGGAAACAGCTACCCCCCGATATAGGTATCGTCGATAAGGGTGAATTTGAAACTATGAAGGAAGCCCTTAGCAAAATGGCTATATCTTTCCTGATAGGTGCCATTTTCGCCTATGCCGTTTTGGTGGTTGCCTTCGAATCTCTCAGCGCACCGTTTGCGATAATCCTCTCCATTCCTCTGGCGGCTATGGGTAGTATGTGGTTCCTGCTCTTTGGCGGACAGCACCGCTGCGCCCCCGCGATGATGGGGCTTATCCTCGTCTCCGGTATCATCATCAGAAACGCCATACTACTAATCGACTTCGCCGAAGACTTCATGAAACGTTACGGGGACATACGCAAAGCCCTAGTCGAAGCCGTTAGGGTTAGAACCCGCCCCGTCCTGATGACCGCCTTCGCCACCATAGCGGGACT
>JALVTI010000156.1 GCA_027035985.1 Aquificales bacterium
GGATATTCTTCCCTACGCTTGGTTGCCGATTTAATAACAAAAGGCTTGGGTAATTATATAAAACTTGATTGTTCCCTTATTAAGGAATTTCCGAAAAATGAGTATATACAGGCTCTTGTTGAAAGTATAGCCACTTTTGCAAAGAAGACAGATTTAAAACTTGTCGGTGAATGTGTTGAAACCGAGGAGCATAAAAATCTACTCAAAAAAATAGGTGTTCATTACGGACAAGGTTGGTATTTCTACAAACCGATGCCTTTAGAAGAAATTTTGAAACTTGAAAACCTTTAAAGGTCTTCCTTTATTTAAAATCCCACTAAAGTGGATTTTCACTCTTTGTGTTCCACTCAAGACGGAAACATAAAATCTCTCTTATGGCTTTTGAAAGGGTGAGGGATTTTAAGAAGGTTTTTATATACGATACAACCCTCCGCGACGGCGCGCAGACGGAGGGGGTAAACTTCTCCCTCGAGGACAAGCTCCGCATAACGGAAAAGCTCGACGATTTCGGTATAGACTACATCGAAGGCGGTTGGCCGGGTGCAAACCCCAAAGACACCCTTTACTTCAAAGAAGTTAAAAAACTCCCCCTCAGGCACGCCAAAATAGTCGCCTTCGGTTCGACGAGGCGACCCAACCGCCGCGTGGAGGAGGACGAGTTCGTTTTAAACCTCTTGAGGGCGGAAACCCCGGCGATTACCATCTTCGGCAAAAGTTGGGATTTACACGTAACGGAGGCTTTGAAGACCACGCTGGACGAAAACCTCCGAATGGTTGAGGAGACCTGCGCCTTCTTGAAAAGGCACGGTGTTGAGGTGATTTTCGACGCCGAACACTTCTTCGACGGCTACAAGAGAAATCCCGAATACGCGATGAAGGTCTTAGAAGCCGCCGTAAACGGCGGAGCCGATTGGATTGTCCCTTGCGATACGAACGGGGGGAGTCTTCCGCACGAGGTCTACGAGATAACCAAAGCGGTCGCGGAACGCTTTCCGAACGTGAGGATAGGGATACACGCACACAACGACAGCGATTGCGCCGTGGCGAATTCCCTTATGGCGGTTTTGGGGGGTGCCCAGCAGGTTCACGGGACGATTAACGGCATTGGTGAGAGGACGGGGAACGCCAACCTCTGTTCGGTAATTCCCAACCTCCAACTGAAGATGGGTTACGAAGTGGTTCCCCCCGAAAATCTCAAAAAGCTTCGCGAACTGGCGCAGTTCGTCGCCGAGTTGGCGAACATCCCCCTACCCAAAAATATGCCCTACGTGGGCGATAGCGCCTTTACCCACAAGGCGGGGGTTCACGCGTCGGCGGTTCTCAAAAATCCCGAAACTTACGAGCATATAAACCCCGAGCTGGTCGGAAACCGGAGAAAGATAACGGTCTCCGATATGGCGGGAAGGAGCAACCTGGTGGCAAAGCTTAAGGAATACGGCATAAGCGTTGAGCCGAACTCCGCCGACCTCCGCAAATTGGTCGAAAAGATTAAGGAATTGGAAAAGGAGGGTTACCACTTCGAAGCCGCCGAGGCTTCGCTCGAACTCCTTATAAAGCGCCACTTCGGGTTGGTTAAGGATTACTTCAACTTCGACGCCTACCGCATACTGATAGCAAAGAGGAAGGGGGACAAATCCCCCGTTTCGGAGGCTACGGTTAGGGTTTCCCTCGAAAACTTCGAGGAGCATACCGCATCGCTCGGAAATGGTCCCGTGAACGCCCTCGACGGTGCTTTGAGAAAGGCTTTAAAGGAGTTTTATCCCTCCATAGGGGATATACAACTCATCGACTACAAGGTTAGGATAGTGAACGAGACAGCGGGAACGGCGGCAAAGGTTAGGGTCTTAATCGAATTCACCGACGGAAAGAGGAAGTGGGCTACCGTCGGCGTTCACGAGAATATCATCGAAGCTTCTTGGAAGGCATTGGTTGACGGAATTGTCTACAAGCTGATGAAGGACGAGGAGGAGCGTTTCAGAATTTGAATAATCCCCGCGCCTTCGGCGCGGGCTTCCACTTTTAATAAGTTCTTTGGACAACGAAATCTATAAGCTCGTTTAGAATTTCTCCGACCTCACCGTTTAGAGGACTCCTTTTTAGTATCTCCCTCGCGAGGGAAAGTTCTGTTCTCGCCCTTTCGCGGGTCTTTTCCACGCCTCCCAGTTCCCTAACGAGGTTAACGAGTTTTTCAACCTTTCCGTTTGAGGTATCGAGGAGGGTTTCCCTCACCTCTTTGGGGTCTAAATGCTCCAAGACCGCCAATAGGGGGTAGGTTGTTTTTCCCTCCCTGAGGTCTTGTCCAACCGGCTTGCCCACCTCTTTGGCGTCGCCGTCATAATCCAAGGCGTCGTCTATCAGCTGAAAAGCCCTTCCCAGGTGCAAACCGAAGCGCCAAAATTCGTCCCTTAGACCCTTTAAGTTGGGGGATGACATAGCCCCCACCGCCGTAGCCGCCGCAAAGAGCGCCGAAGTCTTTCCATCTATTATTTCGAAATAGGTCTTTTCGTCTATCAGTTCGCCCACCTTTTGGAGTTCGAGAACCTGCCCCTCTGCCATCATCCGAACCGCTTCCGAAACTACCCTTATCATCTCGGCATTCCCGTGGAGCGAGTAGAGGTATAGGGCAGTCGCATACATGTAGTCTCCCGTCAGAACAGAAACGGCGTTTCCGAAAACTTTGTGAGCCGCCAACTTTCCGCGTCGGGTCTCCGCCTCGTCTACCACGTCGTCGTGGAGGAGCGATGCGGTGTGGATGTATTCGATACCGACGGCGAGGGGAAGGGTTTTGTCGGTATCCCCGCCACCCCCTTTGGAGATTAGGAGGGTCAGAAGTGGGCGCAGGCGCTTGCCCCCGCCGTCTATTATGTAGCCGCCTATCTCCAAAACGGTTTTCACGTTGGGGTTTAAAAACTCTCTAAGCCCACTTTCGGTCTTATCCAGAAGTTTGACCACAAGGGGGTGTTTTAGAAAAGAAGAACCCATCGGAGGGAAACCTCAAATTTTATTTCCTCTCAAAGAGCAGGCATACCTGGGCGACTTCGGAAACCCCTTTGGGGGAGATGTATCTCTTCTCGCCGAGTTCTTCCTCCTTTTTAACCGGGTAGTTGCCGAAGAAGACGTAAGCCGCCCCCTCTTCGATTTCTTCCGGTTTTAGCTCCTCCTCGGCGAGGTCGGTTATGAGATAGACCTTTTCGGGTTTTAGGAGTTCCAAAGCCTCTTCGAGGGAGTGGGTTACCAGGAGTCTGCCGCCCTTTTCGAAAACCAGTCGGCTGACGGTCGGTATGCCCGCCTGCGCCGCCATGCCGGTAGCCTTCGATACGACAACCAGGTCGGTGCCGTAGGCTAGGGCGGTTCTCGCCATCTCCTCGAGTTTTATCTGCGACGCGAAGTTGTGAAATATCAAATACATCGGAATAGACAATTTTACGGGAAAGGGAGGGGGGAAATTACTCCTCCCAAATGGCTAAGGCTTTGTCCACATCTTGGGCGATATTCAGGTCGAACAGCGCAACCGTAGGCAGCAGCCAGGAGAACCAATACCTCGGTATGCCGTCCTTGTTCTCGCCGAAGTATGCGAAAGCCAATCTACCGAAACCGGCTTCCTTCTCGATATCCTTAGCCTCCCTTAGGAAGCGGCGGGCTATCGGGGGCAATTCCTCAAAGGGATATGGTTTACCCTGCTCGCCTTTGTGCTTCACCAATTCGGAGGCGGTTCCCACATTTCGGAGAGCCTCTATAACCTGGTGCAGTTTGTGCTTTTTCAGGAAGGCTATCAGCAGTTCGGCCGCCGGTAGGCGGATTATTTCGATATTCTTGTTTCCCTCCCGCAGTTCCCCGATTAGATAAGCTGTTCCGTTAATCATCTCTATGTGGGCGAAAATTTTTTTGTTTTTCGGCAACTCTTTAAGGATTTCCACTACTTTGTATTCCTCTCCACCTTCGGTAAAAGTTTCACCGACCTTTCTAGACCCGCTTTGGACGGTGAAATAGGTTTCCACCCCGCCTTTGGTTCCAAAAATCAAGTCCAAACCCCACTTTTTGAGGGACTTAATCTTGAATTCCCTCTCCTTTTCCGGTTGCCCGAGGGTTTCAAATACGAGAGTTCCCAAAACGAGTTGTTCCTTAATCTGCCAAAACTTCATAATAAAGTAAGAATTTAATAATTTTATTAAAAT
>JALVTI010000157.1 GCA_027035985.1 Aquificales bacterium
TGGCTTTCTTCCCCTCTTGGCTTTGTAGAGACCTTTTGCTATAATGAACTCATCGAATATTTGGCTGTATTGTTCGATTATTTTTAGGGCGTCCCATTCCTATTTTATTTTCTCACCCGGCGTATAAGGAGGATAGATTAAAACGCAAGTTAATTAGAAGGAGGAGAAATTCCCAAAGGGTTATCCCTATGTTTTTTCCCCTTTAAGGGTATGATGAGAGGAAAAAAGAACTTCAAATCGTTTGTTACATAACCTATTATGAAATTATTTTTGGGATTTTTAATATCCACGGCTACCAATTGTTTTAGATTTTTAATGGAGGTATTCCTATAAACAATCTTTCCTACTTGGGGTATAAAGTATTTACCATCGGATGTTATATAAATAGTGGCTTCGGAAGTAAAGCCCCCCTTTTCAATAACACCCTCAACCTCGCACAAAAAGGGAATTTCCTTTACCGGAGAAACCCCGTATATAGCTTTAAAAGAAATGTGGAGGGATTTGAACTTCTCAATAACCTCTTTTGGAGAAGGGCATCCAAATAAGAGGGGGGTGCCCAATAGCGGTAAAAGAAACCTTTTCATTAACAGGAAATTTTAAAAAACCTTTGAAAGGGGTTAGAAGTTGGTTTTTACCTTAATAGGTCTGGTATTATTTAACAAAAACTTTCGAGGGGAGGTCGAAACCCTATGACCAAAAGCGTGATTGAACTACTCCAAAAGCCCAAAGTGGTCGGAAAGAAACAGGTGTCCCCGAGGGGGTATTTCTTGGAGATATACCACCCGTTGGTCGCGAATAACGCCAAACCCGGGCAGTTCGTAACGGTGCAGGCTACCGAGCTGTCCGCCCGTCAACCCCTCCAAATCGTAGACACCGACCTCCAAAGGGGAACCTTCTCCGTGCTGGTGGAAGCCTACAACCGTCCCACCGTCGAGCTGGTTGAGCTTTTCGCAGAGGGTGAGGAGCTTTTCAACGTCGAAGGTCCTAGCGGCACCCCCTTCCCCGTTGAGAAATACGGCACCGTTTTGGTGGTCGGACACGGTTGGGGTGCGGGTGCCAACTACCCCGTTGCCAAGGCGCTAGCCGATGCTGGAAACGAGGTTTATGTAGCCCTCGTAGGCGGTAGCAGGGAAAACATTTACTGCGAGAAGGAATATAAGGAGCTTTTCGGAGAGGATAGGGTTTTCGTCTACACCGAGGACGACGAATACGGTAGGGAAGGGGGGGCTCCCCAAGCGGTGGAAAACTTTGTAAACGAGGTTGGAACCCCCGACCTGGTGGTCTTTGCCGGTGGCGCCGCCGTCGGCGAGATGGTTGCCGAGGTTACCAAGGCAAAGGGAATAAAAAATATCTCCCTTGTTCCCACGATGATGCTCTGCACCAGCGGGCTGTGCCTCACCTGCCGTGTTAAGGTGGGCGACAAGATGGTTCAGAACTGTTTGGAAGGTCCCTACCTCGACGGAAACGCGGTCGATTGGAAGATGGTAACCTTCAGAAACGGCTACTACTGGGATTTGGAAAAGGAAAGCCTCGAGTATTTCGTCAACAAACTCCTACCAAAGTTAAAGAGAAAGAAGCAGAAAGCCCAAAAGGGGGAGTGATAGGGATAAGGTTATCCCCCCAAGAGGTGGAGGCGATAGTTAAAAGCGCCAAAGAGGTTTTCGGAAACGGGGTAGGTGTATGGCTTTTCGGCTCGAGAACCGATCTAACCAAACGGGGTGGGGATATAGACCTCTATATCGAAACCGAAGAGGGATACGACTTAAAGAAATTGACGCGCTTTCTGGCGAAGCTTTATCTGAGAATTGGAGAGCGGAAGATAGACGTTATTTTGGAGAAAAGGGGAAGCGATAAAGAAATAGCCTTAGAGGCGAAGGCAAAGGGTGTGAGACTATGCTGAAAGACCCCAAAAGGGTTATAGAGGAATTGGAAAAACACCGCGCGCGAATGCTCTACGCCAAAGCACCCCTACCCCTGGGAGACTGAGAAGATTTTGAAAAACCTCAAGGAGGCTTTAAAGGCTACCGAGCTCCTCGAGGAGGTCTACGCAACCTTTAGAAAACTCCTCGAGGAACGGGGATTTTTGAAATAACCATCTTAGGGAGGTATAAAGATGGCAATCCGTTGGTTGGATAGAAATGAAACCTGCCTCCTTCCGCCGGAGGTTAGGAAGAAGACCTTCAAAGAATACGATATGGGGTACACCGTAAACCAGCTCCTCGACGAGTGCGACAGGTGTATCTTCTGCCGCGACTACGACAAGAGGTGTAAGGCGGGGTGTCCCGTAAACAACGACATTCCGGTATTCATAGACCTCGTCGAGCAGGGTAAGATTGTGGAGGCTTATAAGGTTCTCCTAAAGACCAACCCCTTCCCCGCGATAACCGGTAGGGTGTGCCCCCAGGAGCGCCTTTGCGAGGGTAGCTGTATCCTCACCTACGACACCGTAAGGCAGAAGAAGAACAAGGGTCTGCCCGTCGGTATAGGGGCGATAGAGCGCTTTATCGGCGACGCTATTAGGCTCAGCGGTATAGAGATAGATGAGGGAATAAAACCCGACACCGGCAAAAAGGTTGCCATCATCGGTGCGGGACCCGGAGGGCTAACCGCCGCCTACTACCTCAGAAAAGAGAGTCACGAAGTCCACGTATTCGACGCACTTCCCTACATCGGTGGCGTAATGATGTATGGAATACCTCCCGAAAGGCTCGACCGCTCCGTCCTCGAGTGGGAGGAAAAGAGACTCCGCAAAATGGGAATTAAATTCCACCTGGGTGTCCTCGTGGGGAAATCGATAACCCTCTACGACCTCTACAAGGAATTCGATGCTATAATCCTCGCTACCGGTAGCGGTAAGGGTAAGATGATGGGTATCCCCGGCGAGGAGCTAAACGGCGTTTACGCCGCAATAGAGTTCCTCACCAGGGTCAATATGCTCAAAGCCTACAAGTTCCCCGAGGCGGCAACCCCGGTCAAGCTTGGAAAGAAAACCGCCGTTATAGGTGGGGGCTTTACCGCGGTCGACTGCGCCCTCGACGCCATTAGGCTTGGTGTCGAAACCCATGTGGTTTACAGGAGGACGAGGGAAACCTCTTCCGCAAGGGACGTGGAGTGGGACCACCTCGCCGAAGAGGGTGCAATTCTCCACTGGCTAACCCAACCCCTCGAGATAATCGGCGACGAGAACGGCAACGTCAAAGGTCTAAAGTGTATAAAGATGGAGCTCGTCCCCGACCCCAACGGCGGCAGACCGAGACCCAAACCCGTTGAGGGTAGCGAGCACATCATCGAGGTAGACAGCGTAATATTTGCAGTCGGTCAGGCGGCTAACACCACCGCCTACGAGGGTGTGAAAGAGATACAGACCAACAAGTGGGATAACGTGGATGTAGACGACCACTTTAGAACCTCTTGGAAGGGTGTATTCGCGGTCGGTGACCTGGTCAACGGCGGTGACACCGTTGTTAGGGCTATCGCCCACGGAAGAAAGGCGGCTCAATATTGCCACGAGTACCTAACCACCGGCGAATGGCCGGAAAATTGGGAGGCTCACCCCAAACCTTGGACTCTTTAACTTATATCCCCGCGCTTCGCGCGGGCTTTTCTTTTTCAAATCAAATTCAAATCAAATCCAATAGATTCTTTCCGCTTTCCCTTAAAACCTCCAAAGGTATTTGAAATACCTTCTCCCCTTTTAGGACTTTAACGGCATTCTTTTCCACCACGAGGATGGTTTCAAAACCCTTTTCCCTCGCGTGGGAGACCGATTTTTCACCCTCTCTGGGGACTATATCCCTTTCGGCGATAATTCCCCCCTTTCGGAGGAGCTTTGCGATTTTCCAGCCCCACACCTTGTCGGGTGTGGTGTCTATTATGTAGACCCTCTTTGGGATTTCCTTTTCATCCTCTACCAGTTCGAGGAGGGTGTTTATCTTTATCCCACCACCCGTGGCGGGTATCTCTTCGCCAAAGAGCTCAAAGAGGCGGTCGTATCTTCCCCCCCTCGCGAGGACTCCCCTCTTGCAGACCACTTTGAAGAACAATCCCGAGTAGTAATCCCTCTCCGGTTCGAGGGAGGGGTTAAACACAACCTTTTCCCCTATGCGGTAGCTTTTGAAGAGTTCCCTCAAAGTGGAAAGTTCCCT
>JALVTI010000158.1 GCA_027035985.1 Aquificales bacterium
GAGGTTTCTCATAGATTTCACCTTTTCGGTAGGCGGAAAAATTTACCGCATAACGAGGGAGAGAAAGAGAGGACAATCGGGGGAACCAAGATTTTACGAGAACAATGTTAGGAAGGTTGTAAGTTCCACCTCACTCGAAAAGGAGATAAAACAAATTCTCGGCGTCGACGCGGAGCAGTTTAGAAAAATCTTTTTCCTCCCACAGGGTAGGTATGCCGAATTCTTTTCTTTGGAACCGGCAAAAAGACAGGAACTATTAATTTCGCTGCTCGACCTCACGGTTTACGACGAACTAACCGAAAAACTGAAGGAGCGCCTGACGGAGGTGGAGCGGGAAATCTCCAACTTGGAGGGAAGGCTTACAGTACTCGCCGACGCCACCCCTCGGCGACTTGAAGAACTCCAAAGGGAGTTTGAGGAAAAGAAAAAACTCCTAAAGGAGGTCAAGGAAAAACTTTCCTCCCTCGAAGGGGAGCTAAACCGATTGAGACAACTTTCGGAGAAGGTGAGGCGAAAGGGAGAACTCAAGGCGGAGATAGAAAAACTCCTCGGGGGCGAATACCTCCGCCTCAAGGGGGAGGTGGAAGCTTTAAAACCCCTAAAGGGTCTTTTGCCTTACCTTCAGGAGTTCCTATTTTTGGAGGGGGAAATCGACAAACTCCGGGGGGAGAAGGAAGGACTGCTCCGAGACCTGGAAGGTTTGAACAAAGCCCTCCACTCGGCGGAGAGGGAGCTCGAAAACCTCCAAAGGGAGGAAGAGGAATTTGAGAAAAACCTCCAAAAGGTTGAAAAATTCCGCAAACTGCTGGGGTTTGTCGAGGCTTTGAAACCGCTCTACGCCGAACTATCGAAGGAAAACAAAACCGTCAAAGCCCTAAAGGCGGAAATGGAAAAACTCGAAAGGACCGCCGAGGGATTAAGGGTTGAGATTGAAACCTTGAGCGGGAAACTGGAGGAGCTAAACCGCCGTTTGGAGGAAAACCCCTACTCTCCCGAAGCGGAAACCAATTTGAGGCTTACCCTCCAAAGGTGTGCCGAGAGAGACCGTCTCCTCTCGGAGCTAAGGGATTTGAAACGTAGACTCAAAGGGGAATTGGAGAAGAGAAAACACCTTTTGGAGGAGCTGAAGGGGTTGGGAAACCGCCTCCTCGGGTTGGAAAGGGAGTTGGAGGAAAGGCGCAAAGGGGAGCGGGAATACCTCGTTTACCTCCTAGTTAAGGATTTGAAGGAGGGAGACCCCTGTCCCGTTTGCGGGAGACCGATAGAGAAGCTCGAAGCCCACTTTAGGGGGGATTTCGATATAGAGGCTCTCAGGCGCCTCGAGGAGGAGAGGGAGAAGCTACTCCTCCAAAAGGAGGAATTGGAGAAGAGACTCGCGGCAGTGGAAAGCGGGATTGAAAACCTCCAGAGGAGGGTCTCGGAGCTCGAACACCTTTTGGAGGATTTCGAAGACCTCCCCCCAACCGCGGAGGTTGAACGGACTCTCAAAACCCTTTTGAAGGCTAAAGGGGAGAGGGAACACCTTGAGAGGGAGATTGAGAGGGTCAAAAACCTTTTGGAGGAAAAGAGGAGACTCCTGGCATCCGCCGAAAGTTCGCTCGAAGAGAAGGCGAAGACTCTTAAAAGGTTAGAGGAGGATTTAAACACCAAAAAGGCTAAGCTGAGGGAAGACCTCATTAAGGTGTTTAAGGAAATAGGGGAGAGACCTCCAAAGGGTGTAAATCCGCTGGACTACCTCGAGGGGGTTCTGCGGAGGGGGATAGAGACCCTCGAGGGTAAGCGGAAGGAGTTGGAAAACCGAAGGGCGGATTTGGAACGGAAGCTGTCGACACTCCAAACGAGGTTGGAGGAGAGGAGAAAACTCCTAAAGGAGATAGAGCGAAAGCTCTCCACCCTCGGGGTTAGAAAAGGGGAACTCCTCGACAAAATGGTCGAAATGGGTCTTAGACCCTCCGAAGACCTAAAGGGGCTTTACGAAAGACTGCAGAAGCTACCCGAAATGGAGGGGCGGGTCGAAGCCTTCGAGAGGGAAATAGCCGCGCTCCGCGCGGAACTCGAGACCCTCGAGAGGGAGCTGAAAGATATAAACCCCGAGTGGGTGGAGGAAAAATTAACCGCTTTGGAGGAGGAATACCAAACCCTCAAAGGGGAGGAGGAAACTTTAATAACCCGTTTGGGAGCCCTAAAGGAGGGTATAGAGACCCTCCGGGGGAAATTGGAGGAGAGGGAAAAACTCGAAAGGGAACTTGAAAATCTGCGCCGCCAACACGCCCTTTTGAAGACGGTTAGGGAGGATTTTAAAGCGGATAAGCTAATGCGCTTTGTCGTCGACCGTGCGATGACCGACATAGTGGAACTCGCGGGGGAATACCTCTATAAACTTTCCGAACGTTACCGCTTCGAATTGGAGGAGGGAAAAATAAAGGTAGAAGACCAATTTATGGGTGCCGTTAGGGATGTCAAAACCCTTTCGGGGGGGGAAACCTTTCTCGCATCGCTCTCCTTTGCGCTTGCCCTCGGCGATTACATCGGTAAGGGTGCATCGGTGGAAAGCCTCTTCATAGACGAGGGTTTTGGAACCCTCGATAGGGAAAAGTTAGACCGCATAGGGGAGCTTTTTGAAAAACTCCGCCATTCGGTGGATAAAGTTGTGGGAATAATAACCCACCTGGACGAGTTGGCTTTCAGATTCGACCAGAGGATAGAGGTTATTCCTTCCCCAAACGGGTCTAAAGTTAAAGTGATTGTCTAAAAAGGGTTGATGTTGTTTTACCCTTTTCGGGGGGGGTTTTTTCTTTATGCCCTTTTGTTTACCACATTTAGAGGTATTTTGGGATTAATCCCCTTTCTCTCGCAGTTTTGTATAAATTTCGGTTTAACCCCTTAAGGGGGAAAAGGTAGAGGAAAAACCCAAAAAGGTTAGCTCTTATTAAGCCTGCTCGAGGAGTTCCCTCAGGAGTTTGTTCACCAGTTGGGGGTTTGCTTTTCCCTTTGTCTTTCTCATCACCTGTCCCACGAGGAAACCGATAACCTTCGTCTGTCCGGCTTTGTATTTCTCCACCGCGTCGGGGTTTTCCCTCAAGACCTCTTCCACAACCTGTTTTATAGCACCTTCGTCGGTTATCTGCTTTAGACCCTTTTCCTCCACCAGCTGGGCGGCGCTCTTTCCGGTCTGTATCATCTCCTTGAGAAGTTGCTTTGCGATTTTCACCGAAATGGTGCCGTCCTTTATCAGCTTGAGAAGCTCGGCGAGTTTTTCCGGAGTTATGGGATTTTTCTCCCAAGGTATCTCGAAATCTCGCAGGTTCCCGAGGAGGTCGTTCAAGAGCCAATTGGCAACCGCTTTGGGGTCGTTGTGGAGCTTTAAAACCTCCTCGAAGTAGTCTCCGTATTCCTTGTGGTCAACGAGGGGCTTGGCAACCTTTTTGTCCAATCCGAGGGAGAGATATCTTTCCAACCTCTGGTGGGGGAGTTCGGGCATATTCTCCCTTATGCGGTTTATCTCCTCGTCGCTCACCTTCAGCGGCAAGAGGTCGGGGTCGGGGAAGTAGCGGTAGTCCTCGGCTTCCTCCTTAGTCCTCATTGTGTAGGTCTTTCCGGTCGAGGGGTCGAAGGTGCGGGTCTCCTGAACTATCTCGCCGCCCTTCTCCTTTACCCTTATCTGCCGCTCTATCTCGTATTCGAGGGCTTTCTGAACGAACCTAAAGGAGTTTACGTTTTTAATCTCAACCCTCGTGCCGAACTCTTTGCTACCCTTGGGACGAATCGAGACGTTTATATCGCAGCGGAGCTGTCCCTTTTCCATATCGGCGTCGGAGACCCCTATGTAGCGCATTATGTTCCTTAGGGTCTCCAGGAATACCCTAGCCTCCTCCGGAGAGTTTATATCCGGTTCGGTGACTATCTCCATTAAGGGGGTTCCAGCCCTGTTTAGGTCGACGTAGGTCTTTTTCCCCTCGTGGATGTTCTTACCCGCGTCCTCCTCCAGGTGGAGCCTCCTAATTCTGACCCTCTTTGTGGTGCCGTCTTCGAGCTCCACGTCGAGGTAGCCGTTTGTGGCTAAAGGTAGCTCGTATTGGGAAATCTGATAGCCCTTCGGGAGGTCGGGGTAAAAGTAGTGCTTCCTCGCAAAGACCGAATAGTTGTGAACGTCGCAGTTGAGGGCTAGTGAAGCCCTTATTCCGTATTCGACAGCCTTTTTGTTTATCACCGGCAGGGCGCCCGGCATACCGAGGCAGACGGGGCAAACATTTGTATTCGGTTCGGCGCCGAACCCCACCGGGCAGGAGCAGAACATTTTGGTTTTGGTCTTCATCTGGACGTGTATTTCCAAACCTATAACGGCTTCCCAATTTTCCTTAGACATAAAGGAAATAGTTTAGTTTTCCCCAAAGGGGGTTAATAAAAGATGGGAAAATCCCTTAAGGGGAGGGATTAAGAAAGCACCGATACCGCGTAGAGGAGGTAAAGAAGTCCGTTTACCAACAGGAGGTAACCGATAATTTTTCCCCTAAACCTTATTTGGTAGAGTATAAAGAGCGCCCCCATAAGGGCTATAAATCCGGCTATTATCCCGTTCCTACCTATGTCCCAATCGGTAAATATCAGACCTATCGAAACGGGGATAGCCGATTGAAAGACCATTGCGCCGGTGATGTTTCCGAAGGCGAGTTCGTATTTTCCCTTCAGACTCCAAAAGAAGCTGTTAAACTTCTCGGGTAGCTCGGTAGCCACCGGCGAGACCAGCAACGAAAACACCAAGGGGGCAATACCCATAGACGCCGACAAAACTTCGAGGCTGTGAACGAAAACCTCCACCGAGACGAGCAATACCAGCAGGGAGGAGATGAGCTGAATTACTGAAGTGGCGAGGTGCTCCGGCATTTTTAGGTATTTGGAAAAGTGCAGTCCCCCGTCGGCTTCGACCTCCTCGCCACCCTCCCTAAGGACGTGGTAGACGTAATAGAGGTAGCCGATTAGCAGCAATATACCGACCAGGAGCTTCAGCCAGTGCGCGCCGGGAATGAAGGCGAGCAGTATGGCGGGGGGAAACAGCAGGGTGAAAAAGGTTAAATCCCTCTTTATCAGATAGGTGTCGGTTTCTATAACCCTATCCCGCCGCAGGGCGGCGGCTAAACCTATTACGAAAAATCCCAAAGTGGCTAACATAAAGGGTGCGCCCACTATCGCGCCGTTGGCTATCTCCTCCTTGGCGTGGGGGTTGCCAAATAGCAGTGCGACTATGGGCACGAGCGTCTCGGGCAAAGCGGTTCCCACAGCCGCCAAGAGGCTACCCACCACACCGTGGGATAGGTTTAGGCGGTCTCCGATATCCTCAACGGCGTTTGTGAAGAGTTCCGCCGCCAGAAGTATCCCAACAAAGGATGCAAAAAAAAGCGCTATTTCCATCACTTTGAGGATTTTACAAGTGAAGGTGATATTTTTTTATCCCATGGGAGATTGCGTTTTCTGCAAGATAGTTAGGGGAGAGCTTCCCGCAAAGGTGGTCTACGAGGACGACCTCATCATGGCTTTCCACGACATCAACCCCCAGAGGAAGGTGCACGTTCTCGTCATTTCCAAAAAGCACATAGAGAGCGTCAACGAGATTAAACCGGAGGACAAGGAGCTCATGGGGCATCTGTGGGTTAAGATGCCCGAAATAGCCAAAAAGCTCGGCATAGCCGAGAACGGCTACCGCATTATTGTTAATACCGGCTACCACGGAGGGCAAGAGGTTCCCCACATCCACTTCCACATCCTCGGCGGCGAAAGGGTGGGACCTATGACTTGCCGTTAACGGGATTTTTTCCCCTCCTGTAGATTTTCCTTTTAGTCCTTCCTTTGGAGGTTTTGAAATTTTCCGAGACCTCGAAGGTGGTCTCCTTTAGTCTGTTCACCTCCTCGGCGGTAAAGCCCTTTATAGCCTCCAAAAATTGGAGGTATCCCCTATAACCCAACCCCTTTAGGTGTATCTCCTCGAGTTTTTTTTCCCATTCGGCGGTCATTTCGGGTGAGGCTACCTTCGAGGTCTTCAACTTCTCTATAAGTTCCCTCCCCTTTTCGGTGGGGACTAAAACCTTCCCCTTCTTGGTTACGTATTTTCTCGCCTTTAGGGTCTCTATAATCTGGGCGCGGGTTGCCGGCGTGCCGAGTCCGAGCTTCTCCATCTCCTTCAAGAGCGTTCCCTCGGTATACCTCGGAGGGGGTTCGGTTTTTTTCTTTTCCAACCTTTGGTCGACCTTTTTAACCTTGTCCCCCACCCGCAGGGGAGGAATTTCCCCTTCCCCCTCCGGTTTAAAGCCGTAAACCACCCTCCAACCGGGGTCCAAGGTTCTCCTCAACCTCGTCAGGAAGAGGTATTCGTTTCCCACCTCGGTGAGGATAAGGACGCTCTCGTACACATAGGGGGGATAGAAAACGGCGAGGAACCTCTTTAGGATTAGGTCGTAGAGTTTAGCCCCGTCGGGTGGAAGATTTTTTGCCCTATTGAGGGGTATAATGGCGTGGTGGTCGGTCAGTTTGGAGTCGTCGAAGACCCTCTTTCCCACCTTTTGGACTTGGGGAATTAAATCCTCCCTGTCGAGTTTTTTCAGAATTTCCTCCACCAGGGGGCGGTTGGAGGTTGCCAGATAGCGGCTCTCCGTTCTCGGGTAGGAGATAACCTTATAGGTCTCGTAGAGCATCTGAGCCACGTCCAGCGTCTTTTTTGCCGAAAAGCCGAGCTTTCTGTTAGCCTCCCTCTGCAGACTGGTAAGCGAATGGAGGGGCGGAGGGTAGACCCTTTTAACCTTTCTCTCAACCCGCTTTACAACCCCGTAGATGTATTTCTTCAGCTCTTTGAAGACCCGCTTAGCTTCCCCTTCGTCGAAGAAGGCGAAGTTTTCGATTTGGGACATCGGTTAAAAAATTAGCCCCCTTCGGGGAAGAAAACCCCAAAGGGGAAGGGAAAAAACTACCTCAACTTTAGGAATATGAGCGAAAAGACCCCCAAAAGGATGGAGACTATCCAGAGGCGCACCACAATTTGTTCCTCTTTCCAACCGAGAGCCTCCAGATGGTGGTGGAAGGGCGCCCTTTTAAAGAGCCTTTTGCAGTCGGCTATAGTTCTCCTCGTCCCCCCGTCGGTGTGAACGATTTCACCCCTCTTTGTGAGTTTGCAGGTCAAAACCTGGAGAACCACCGAAAAGATTTCCCAAACGAAGACGCCCCCGGCGACGAGAACTATAAACTCGTTCTTGGTTGCGAGTGCTATAAAGGCTATAAGCGCCCCTATGGCTAGCGAGCCGACATCCCCCATAAATATGCGGGCGGGGTGGGTGTTGAACCAGAGGAAAGCCAAACCCGCCCCGAGAAAAGCCATCGCCAAAACGGTCAGCTCTCCCGCGTAGGGGACGTAGGGTATCCCCAGATAGGAGGCGAAGACATAGTTCCCGACGAGGTAGGAGACAAAGGCTATAACCCCGAAGACGGAGAGGGAAACCCCTATCGCCAAGCCGTCCAGTCCGTCGGTGATGTTTACGGCGTTCGAAAAGAAGACGATAAACAGCGCCGCAAAGATAACGTAGAGGGGTTCCCCCAGTGGGATACTCCAATCCTTAAACAGCGGTGGGTATAGGTTGGTGTCTATGGGGAGGAGTTTCACCATCAGGTAGGCGACCAAAAGGGCGAAAAGCGTCTGCAGCAGCAGTTTCTGCTTTGCCGCCAGACCGCCGTTTTGGGCTAACCTCCCGATTGCCGGCGGAAGCTCCGATGCCCTGTTTCTTAGGAGCTTTAGCAGGTCGTCGGCAAACCCTATAAGTCCGAAGAGTAAAAGCGTCAGCGCCGCGAGGTAGGGATAGGGCGTATCCAACCGGAGGAACAGAAAGGAGAACACTATTAGGGTCAGGACTATAACAATCCCACCCATGGAGGGGGTATACCTCTTTTCCTCGTGGTGGTCTAGGAAATCCCTCCTATACCCGCCGAGGGTCACATAAAACCTCTTAAATCTCCTCGCAAAGAGGGGTATAAGAACAACCCCCACCGCAAAGGCGAGGAGAAAGGCGAGGAAACTGCGGGTGGTTATGTAGTGGAGGACGTTAAAGGGAAACCAGTAATTTTTCAGCCACTCCGACAGGAGGTAGAGCATGGCTAAAAACTAACTTACCATCGGTGGGTGGCAAATTTCGGAAAACCCCAAAGGGGTCGGTTAAAGCCTCTCCTCCACAACGGGTATATCGTTTTCGGTATCCACCCCGTGGTAGAAGTTTTCCGTTATCTCTACCTTTATAGGTATCCCATTTTCAAGCAACCGCAGTTGTTCAAGTTTTTCGGTTTCCTCCAGAGGTGTGGGCTTTAGACGGGTAAACTCGAAGAGCGTCTCCCTGCGAAAGGCGTAAATACCTATATGTTTTAAAGGCTTAAACTTAAAGCCGCTCCGCGGGAAGGGTATGGGCGCGCGGGAAAAGTAGAGGGCGTAACCCCTCCTATCGGTCACCACCTTGACCGCGTTCGGGTCTTCGAACAGTCCTCCCTCCAAGGGTGTCGCCAGCGTAGCCACCGAAGCCCCGCCCTTTAGGGCGGCTATCAACCTATTCAAATCCTCCTTGTAGGCAAATGGTTCGTCCCCCTGATAGTTGACGATGTAGGGAGCCTCTATGCCGAGCCTCTCAACCGCGTAAGCCACCCTGTCGCTTCCGCTCGGAAGTTCGGAGGGGGTTAACACCACTTCGGCGAGGTCTCGGACTACCTCCTTAACCTTCCCGCTGTCGGTGGCTACCAGAATATCGAAACCGGTCTTGGAGAGGTTTTCAACAACCCACCTTATTAGGGGCTTGCCCTTTATTTCCCTCAGAGGTTTGTTTTTAAGCCTTATGGAACCCAAACGGGCGGGAACGACTATCAAAACCTCACCCATAGGAGGGTATTTAACCCTTTCCTTTAAAAGATTGTTAAAGAAGCTACCTTCCCACCCAAAAGGAAAGCAAAATATATTAACTATGGTTAAAAAAGTTTTGAGTGCAATCGCATTAGGAGTCGGTTCATTGGCTCTTGCATGTCCCTCGGTGGAACAGATGCAACAAAATATAAACAAAATTTTTAGGGTTCCTCTAAAGGTTGTAGATGTTAAAAAGGCTCCCATAAAGGGGCTGTGTGAGGCTGTAGTCTCCTTTAGGAATGAAAAGTTAATCTTTTACACTGATGAAAGCGGTAGATACTTTCTTCTCGGCAGGGGTCCTTTTGTAAATATCTTAGACCTAAAAACAGGTGAAAATGTAACAGCAGAAGAGTTACAGGAGCTTAACAAACTCTCCCAAAAGCAGGTGCACGAGCTCGATAAATATGTAGCCTTTACGTACGGAAATAGAGGAAAGGTTATCTACCTCTTTACCGACCCCGAATGCCCCTTCTGTCAAAAGCTAGAACCTACCCTTAAAAAACTCGCCGACGAAGGAAAAATACAGATTAGGGTTATACTCTATCCACTACCCTTTCACGCCCACGCGAGACAAAAAGCGGTGGCTATAGTTTGCCAACATATAGGTTGGAAAGGTTTGCAGGGTAGCTATTGGAACAAGGAGCGAATGGAGAAACTCGGGCAATGGCAGTGCCAAAGGGGTGAAGAGTTGGTTGAAAAATCTATAGAGATAGGTAAAAAATACGGCGTTAGCGGAACCCCTACCATAATAACCCAAGAGGGTAAAAAAATCGTAGGGGCTCTTCCCGAAGAGCAGCTTAAAAAGGAACTTGGTTTGGAGGGCAACAAAACCAAGTGAACTACCTTCCATCTTTGATTTAAGAATGTGAGTGAGTTTACACACCTGATAGGGAATACCTTACCATCCAGGCGGGTTCACACCGCCTCTACTCCTACCTATCTACCAAAAGATAGGTAGTAAAAGTGAATTTCTCCATCTTTTCGGAGTGTTAGTTATTCCCCTATCATAGATAGAGGGTTTTAGCTCGCAAAGTTTTGCATAAAAATCCGATAGTGAAAGAGGCATTAAACGAAATAGGGATAAAAACGGACTACGAGGGTGAAATTTGGGAGATAAAAGTTTATGTGTTTGAAAAAGATGTAGAATTGGTGGATATTATAGGGGGAAAATTGATAGAATACGACCTGGTAGAAGAGAGTTTGGGGAGGTTTAAAGTTCCAGTAATAAAAAATCCAACGGGAACAATTTTACATGTGGATGTCTCAGTAATACCACAGGAACAAAACCCCCTTTGGGAATTATACTTTTCCCACCCTACCGGTATTCTAATCGCCCATAACTCAACGGGGGATAAGTTTCTAATTTTCAAATTCGACGATGGAGAAGAACACGAATGGGAGGTTATAGAGGCGAGGAAACCCCAAAACAAGGAAGAAAAAAGAATGGTGGAAAAGGCTTGGAAGGAGGCTAATTTCTATAGAATTCTCCACCCCCACGAGGAAGTGTTTAGACCAGACTTGGTGAAAAAGAAAAAGGGCAGGGATTTTCCTCCCCCCGATAGCAAAAGCAAAACTAAAACTAAGGTTTCCTTAGACCCTTAAATATTTGAAAATCTTATAACCTCGTTTTCCTTATAAACCTTTTTCCAAAATTCTCTATCCGTTTCTTCTTTCCAAAAATCGATTGGATAGATAAACTCTATCGGGTAAAGGATATAAATTGCCGACAAGTCGGGTGTGGGGTCTATTGTTAGAAACCACCTCGCAATTATAAACCTTTTCCTTAAATGAAAACCCTCAATTATTTCTTCGAGAACATCGATTTTGGGTATTCTATACCCGTATTTCAATATCAACTTGTTTTCTATAAAACAATCGGGAAATTTAATCTCATATTCGGGATTGGGAAATTTTAGGGATAGGATTTCTTTACTCTCTAATACATTTTGATAATATTTTTCGTTTCCTGTTTTGGTTTCTATCTCCACATTTACATCGGAGGGTAATCGGTAAGAGTTAAGATAACACATTTTGTTAGTATAGCTTAACAGGTATTCTATACTTTCCAAGTATAGAAATTTTTCACCTTTTAAAAGTTCTTCTATCCTTTCCCTAAGTTCCATAAAATGGAAACTTACTTTATGTTTTCCAAAATTAGAAGATGTTATAATAATATAATAATACCTTTTAAATCTATTTTAAAAATCCCTTTCTATAAGGAAATAATGGGTTAATAAAAACTTTATTATAGGGATAATTTCTTTATTTCTTTCTTACAAGAAATCCACTAGGAAGTTCCTTACTTTAGTCAAAAAAAATGCCTGGAATAATTGATTTTCTTCCTTATTATTAAGGATACAGTTACACCAGTACCCAATGTGTCCTAAATATAGAATCTAAAAACAAAAACAGAAGCTATAGAGGAGGTAAAAACAATAAATCTATTCAGGAAGTTTATAAAAAAGCATCAGGGATTTTTAAACTTTCTAATTATAGATGAATTAACATGTTTAGAAAGTAAAGTATTCTTTGGAGTAATTTAAAGGGTTTCTAAAGGTGGACAGAAACCCTCCAATTTAGAGAAAAAGCGTCATTTTATAAAGTTATGGTTCAAGTCTTTGACCCCCGAAGGGTTATCGTTTTGATAGGTCTGTCCGGTAGCGGGAAGTCTTATTTTGCGAAGCGCCTAGCCGAGTGTTGCGGCTACGAAGTTCTGCGCAGCGATGTAATCCGCAAAGAGCTCGCCGGACTAAAGCCTACCGAAAGCGCAAAAGCCGCCTTCGGCGGGGGAATTTACACACCCCAAATGACGGAGAAGGTTTACCAAACCCTCCTAAGGAGGGCAAAGGATATAGTCTCCAAAGGCGGGAAGGTTGTTCTCGACGCCACCTTTTTGAGGAAGTGGCAGAGGGAACTCGTCTTCAGACATTTCCCCTCGGCGGTCTTTGTGTGGATAAACGAACCGGAGGAGGTCGTTATAAAAAGACTCCAATCCCGAAAGGGGGACGTATCGGACGCCGATGTATCCGTTTACAGGAAACAAAAGGAGATTTTTGAACCGCCGGAGGAGAGTCTTACAACCTTTGTCCTCCGCAGTGGGGAGTGGGATAAATTGGTCTCCGCTTTGGGGTTGGATAAAGTTTAATCCCCCAAAAGGGGGAGGAAAAGATTAGGCGAGCTTTTTGAGGGCTTCGAGAACCTCGTCGTAGTTGGGCTCGCTGGTAATTTCGGGAACGAGCTGTTTGTAGGCGATTTTTCCGTCCTTATCCACTATGAAAACAGCCCTTGCGAGCAGTCCCTTGAGAGCGCCTTCGGCGATAAGGACGCCGTATTTTTCCATATCCCTATACCTGAAATCGGAAGCCACGTCGATGTTGGAAACGTTGAAGCTCTCGCAGAACCTCTTTTCGGCGAAGGGCAGGTCCATGGATACGACGGTAACGTCGACGTTTTGGAAGTCTTTTAGCATTTCGTTGAACTTCTTGGTCTCCATTTCGCAAACGGGGGTGTCGAGCGAGGGAACGGTTATGATGAGTTGAACCTTGTCCTTTTTGCCGCCGATAGCCTTTTCGGCGAGGTCGCTTTTAACGACGTATGCGACGGGTGCCTCGTCTCCGACGTTCAAAGCGGGACCCGCCAAGGTTACGGGATTACCTTTGAGGGTTACGGTTTCAGCCATTTTTTACCTCCTTTAGAGTTTGCCCCTTCATTTATAACCTTTTAACGGACGCAATTTAATGACAAATATCCACCTTTAGGAGCTAAGAAGCTTTGAAACCTTTAAGTGGAATTCCCCTATTAACCTCCTGTAGAAGTTTATCTTTTCGCCGAAATACTCCTCACAGTTGGGTGCCGGATAGAGGTCTATTTCGTGTTCCATATCCTGGACAATGTTGTAAATCCTCAAAAAGTTTTGATACTCCTTTTCCAAATCCGGTGGGAGTTTTTTTTCCTTTAACAGGGTTTGAATTTCTTCGAAAACTGTACGGGTTTCTTCGTAAAGTTTTCTATATTCCTCCAGAAGTTTTTGCTTTACACCTTCGGAGCATTCCCCTAACTTTTCAACCTCCTTCAATCTTATAGGGGCTTCTCTAATTCTTTCATCTTCGATAGTTTTTTTCCTACCCCTAAGGAGGATAAAAATTCCTACCGCTACCAAAACGGCGACCGCGACCCCAATTATAATTCCCGTCATCAAATTTAATCCTAATCGAGATGGGAGAGTTTCGATGTTGCTATATTTAATTTTCCCTATTCGGTTTTTTTACCGCTAAAATAAATATTCTTGCGACGGGGCGTAGCTCAGGTGGCAGAGCGCTGGCATCGGGAGCCAGAGGTCGCGGGTTCAAGTCCCGCCGCCCCGATTAACCACCTCCAAGTAGAAAATCCTTTATGAGCTTCTCCATCTCTCTATCCTTACGGCAGTAGAGGCAATACTCCTCCCCCGGAGGGGCTATAAATTCCTTTCCGCAACCCTTGCAGACTTTCTTCTCACCTTTGCCGATGACAACTTTACCCGCCATAACGTTGCGGCGAGGGATAAACTCCTTCTCCAGCGTTATAGCCGATTTGGGGCATATCCTCTCGCACAGCTTGCAGTCGGTGCAGAGTATCTGCGTGAAGTAAACACCCCGCTCGTCGGAAGAGAGCGCCTTGGTGGGACACCAAAAGGAGCAGACGTTATTCCTCTCGCACCTTTGGGGGTCTAACTTTGGACGGGCGAAGCGGAGCCGCTCCTCCTTAACCGGCTGGTAGCAGAGATTTTCCGCCGGCAGTAGCTTAACCCTTTCGAAAAACAGCTGCCGCCATAAAGGAACGTTTATCTTTTTACTTACGGCTGGTTTCTTTGACTTCTCTCCCTCAAAGAGTTCGGAAAGAATATCCTCGTCCGAAGGGGGCGGTTCCTCCTTAACCCCTTCCACCTTGGCATCGGCGCGGTGGTAGTGGAGTAGGAGGTTTGCGTTCTCTATGTAGCGTTTTATGTATTCGTAAACCCCCCTTTGGGGACAGCTTTCGCACTTGGAGGTATCCAGGAATACCTCCCCGCAGTGGAGGGCGAGAGCCGAAAGGAGTTCCTCGTTTAGGAGTCCCAAACAGGGGATTTTTACGTCCAACTCCTCCCACTCGGAGAGGTAGCATCCCACCTTTAGGTGGGTTTTATTTTTGAAAAACTCCGTAAGGTCAATTTCAATATCGAACACGTTAACGGGACACTCCGAAAAACAGAGACCGCAAACGGTGCATTTGTTGAAGTCGACCTCGGGACGGTTGTCCTTTAAGGTTATAGCCCCGTGGGGGCAAGCCCTTTCGCACCTATCGCACACCTTTAGGTTATCCCGATTGACGCAGTTTTCGGAATTGACCCGAAGGGGAAAGGAGGTTATAAAGTCCAAAAAGAGACGGTCTAGAGCCATTAAGGTAGGAGTTTAAACTTCCTCCCGACGACGGACTATAAGAACCGCCAATAGCAAACCTATATAACCGAGAAAGGAAAACAGAAGAGACCAATAGCGGTTAATTCCTCCCCTCTCCAAAACCTCCGCCGTTAGGGATACCAGTAAAACCTTCGATAGGAGGATTATTGAAAAACCCACCACCGAAAGGAGTAAACGAATTATGGGGATACCTCCGGCGGAAGAAAGGTAGATTACCAAAAATCCTACGAAGGTACCCAAAAGGGGAATAGAAGCCACCAATAGGAAAGGTTTATCTTTGAAAAATCCCAAAATGTGTTCCGGTCTACCTGCAAAATACACAAAGAGGAGGAGGAAATTTAAAACTCCCAAAATAGCGCCGAAAAATCCGAACAGGGCACTTTCGACTATAGAGACTATAACCGCTAAAGGAACGAGTATCAAAGGCAGATAGGAAGCCTTTCCTCCCTTTACCTTCCAACCTTTGGCGAAAAAGAAAAGGGTTATATAAGCCGCCAAATCCAGCAGGAAAAACAGGTCTCCCCAACCCATAGTCATTTGCATTTCGATTAAAGGAGTTTAACTCCTTTAGGTGTTGGAAACAGAATAAAACCTTTGGATGGATAAAAAGGTAACGATTCGAACCCTTTTGAGGAAAAAACAGAGGGGCGAAAAAATCACCATGGTTTCTACATACGATTACCTCTCGGCAAGACTCTGCGATGAAGTGGGAATAGACGCTATACTGGTAGGCGACTCCCTCGGAATGGTGTTTAAGGGGGAGGAAAATACCCTCGGCGTTACCCTCGATGAGATTATCTACCACACCAAAGCGGTTAAAAGGGGGGCAAAAAGGGCTTTTGTAATAGCGGATATGCCCTTCGGGAGCTATCAGGTATCCTTGGAAAAGGCTTTGGAAAACTCCTTTAGGGTGATAAAGGAAACCAACGCCGACGCCCTTAAATTCGAGGGTGGAAAGGAAATTCTGCCGATAGTTGAAAGGTTAGCCGAAAGCGGTGTTGCCGTCGTCGGACACCTCGGTTTTACCCCCCAAAAGATACAGATTTTTGGCGGGGCGAAGGTTGTAGGTAGAAGGGAGGAGGAGAGAAAACGCATGCTCGGGGAGGCGAAAGCCCTCGAGGAAGCCGGGGCGGTGATGCTCGTTTTGGAAGCTACCCCGACCGATATCGCAAAGGAGATAACCGAAACCCTAAATATTCCCGTCATAGGGATAGGTGCGGGGAAATACACCGACGGGCAGGTTTTGGTCTTTCACGACCTCGTCGGTTTGGTGGAGGATATAAAACCGCGTTTTGTCAAAAGATTTGCTGAGGGGGCAAAATTATTTAAAGAGGCGCTTGAGCGCTACAAATCGGAAGTGGAGAGCGGAAAATTCCCTTCGGAGGAACACTGTTATGAATGATAAGGTTTTAGACCTTTTAATGCGCCTGGGTGTTTTACCCCCCTCCACCGTTGAAGAAATAAAACAGAAAATAAAACCGGGAACCGATACTCTCGAATTCTTAATCAAAAACGGATATTTGGAAGAGGAAAAATTTCTCCAATTGCTCCACAGAAACTTCGGCTTAAAAATAGCCAAAGAATTAACCGTGGAAGATTTGGACGAAGAACTCATTAAACGTATACCTCCCGATTTGATACAGAACTACAAAGCTATCCCTTTAAAAATGGAAAATGGTGTTTTACAGGTTTTAACCCCCAATCCATTCAACACCCAGGCGTTGAACTCTTTGAAGTTTTTACTGAAAGCCTCGAAGGTCCAACCTATAGTTGTACCCCTCTCCCTTATTGAAAAGCTTCTTGAGGAATTGAAGGAGAAAGAGGAAAGAATCGTTACCGAGCTCGCCGAAGAGGTTGAGGAGGGAGAGGTTGAAGCCCTATCCATAGAGGAAGACGAAAACATCAACTGGCAAGAGGTTGTCAGGGCTGCGGAAACCCAAACCCCGATTATTAAACTGGTCAACTACATCCTTCTTCAGGGTGTTAAAAGGGGGGCATCGGATATCCACATAGAACCGCAGGAAAAAGCCCTTTTGGTTCGTTTCCGTATAGACGGAATTTTGCGAATATTCCAACGGCTACCCGTAAAGATGAAGGACGCCGTTGTTGCCCGTATAAAGATTATGGCTAACCTCGATATATCGGAGCGGAGAAAACCCCAAGACGGACGTATCAGGGTAACCATCCACGGAAAAAAAATAGATTTCAGGGTATCAACCTTATCGACTATTTATGGGGAAAAGGTCGTTCTGCGTATCCAAGAGGCGGAGAAATATCTCAACTTCACCCTGGAAGATTTGGGATTTGAATCGGACAACCTGTTTCTGTTCCGACACTATATCTGGCAACCTTGGGGGATGGTTTTGGTTGTGGGTCCAACCGGTTCGGGTAAAACAACAACTCTCTACACCGCCCTGCAGGAGAGAAACTCCCCCGAGGTCAACATAATGACCGCCGAAGACCCGGTTGAGGTTGCCATTCCGGGAATCAATCAGGTTCAAATCAACGAAAGAATAGGGCTTACCTTTGCGGCTGTTCTTAGGGCTTTTCTACGTCAAGACCCTGATATTATCCTCGTTGGAGAGATTAGGGATTTGGAGACCGCAGAAATCGCCATAAGGGCGGCGCTTACTGGTCACCTGGTGTTTTCCACACTTCACACCAGTGACGCACCTTCGACCACTACCCGTTTGGTCGATATGGGAGTTGAACCTTTTCTCGTAGGGACAGCCGTCAACCTGGTTGTAGCTCAGCGTCTCGTAAGAAGACTTTGCCCCAACTGTAAGCTAAACGCAAGAGAGGTTTATCCCGAGGAATACTACCGCGATTTAGAGGAACAGGTTAAAAACGCCATACGCAGGGTTATGGAAAACCTTCAAAGGTGGTTGGCGAAAGAAAAAAATCCAGAGCGAAAAAAACAGCTAATTGACGCCCTAAAGCAATATCAAGAGCTATACAGCAAAGGATTGGAAATATATACCGAAAATCCCAACGGATGTGAACACTGCAATAACACCGGCTACAAGGGAAGAATGGCGGTTCACGAACTTTTGGAAGTTACCGACAACGTTAAGAAGCTAATCCTCAAAGGTGCCAACGCGGAGGAAATCAAACTGGAAGCCATTAAAGAAGGTATGAGGACTCTTTACGAAGATGGTTTGGTAAAAATAGGTAAGGGATTGACGTCAATAGAGGAAATAAAGAGGGTTTTGGTCACATAAAGGTTTTTCGAAGTATTTTTTCTTTTCTTCCCATTCAATGTTGCATTTTTCAATCTTGCCTATTAATTTCCCTACTCGGGAGGTGAAAAAATGGTCGTAGAAATCAAACCGGTGGAACAGGATATAGAGCACCTCGTAACGAGGGTTTTCTTAAAGGCAATAGACATCATCGGTGGACTTCAAAAACTCGCCGAATACAGGACTTTGACTTGGCTTCCCTCCCTCGCAAGGGCGGCGTTTGTTATAGTCCTCCGGGAGGATTACCTAAAAACCGAGGACGAGATAGCCGAGTATTTGGGTATCTCCAAAAACACCGTTAGGCAGATACTGAGGGCTGACCCCCAACTGGCGCTTTACAAAATACAGCACATGGACGAGCTCTCCCCCGAGGAGCGCAAACAGCTCAAAGTTCACACCGCCGGCGGTATAGCAAAAATAGCCTACAAGTTGGTCAAAGAGGGTGAAGAACCCAAGATTTTCGAATACTACTGCGCGGTCACAACCGAAGCGCTCGAAGTCCCCTGGGCTTACCTACTGTTGAAGAAGATAAAGGGAACCCACTTCCCGGTGAAATCTCCCGAAGAGCTCCTCGAAAAGGTCAAAGGTTTAACCATAAAGGGTGTCCCCGCCGAGGAGATTATCAAAAATATCGAATACCCCATAAG
>JALVTI010000159.1 GCA_027035985.1 Aquificales bacterium
AGAGCGGTTATTTCGCCTTCCCCATGGCGGATTTAAACAGAGAGGAAGACCGCGCCGTGCTACTGAAGGCGCGCGAGGACGCAAAGCGCATTCTGGAGGTTACCCCCGACCTGGAGAAGCTCCCCAACCTGAAAAAACTCCTCTTTTACAGGTATGGGGACAAACTCGACCTCGGTTCGGTAAGTTAAAATTCCCACCGATGAAAGGTTGGAGAGGTCTCTATCCCCTTTTGGTGTTTGGTTTTTCTCTTTCCCCCCTTTGGGGTTTGGAAAACGGCAATCCGCCCAAGAAGGTCTTTCAGATACCCATCGAGGTGAAACAGAAAACCTTTATTCCCAAACCGGTGGAGGAGGTTCCCAAACAGCTCCCTTTAAAGGTCGGTGTGGAAATTAATGCCCAAAAGGTGGGTTTGGTATATCCGAAGGAGATTTTTATCCCCCACGAGAGGGTAAAACCGCAGGGGGGCGGCTTCTTCTCCTGCGGCGCCCCGAGCGATAAGGCGCTTTACTCCCAGGCGGTGGAGCTCTTCAACAAGGGAGACCTCCGCGGAGCGGAGGCTAAATTCCTCGAACTCCTCTACAAGTATCCCAACAGCCCCTTTACCCTCAAGGCTAAGTATTACCTGGGTGTTATCGCCTTCGAGGAGGGGGATTACGCCAAAGCCTACCGGATTTTTAAGGAACTGTGCAATTCGCCCTATAGGTGCGCGTGGAAGCGCTTCGCCTGCTACAACGCCGTCATAAGCGGTCTCTATATAGGCAAACACGACTTTGAAGCCGCCCACTCCAACCCCTTTTGGGAACACTTCCTCCTCTGGTTGGAGGGTAAGGAGGACGACCAAACCTTTTTAGGACACCTAAACTGTCAATCCCTCGAATTGCCCTACAGAAATTACTGCCTCTACTTGAGGGCGTTTTTAAACCCTTCCTTTACAGGGAACTCCTTGCCACCTTACTATCTCCACAGTTTGGAATTGAGGAAAGCTCTCCTCTCCATGTTGAGTGGAAGAACGGTTTCCCCCGACAAGGTGGCAAAATTTATCTCCGACCCGAAATACGGAACTGATTTCGAATACTTTTATACCTACTACCTAATAAATTGGGGAGAATTTCAAAAGGCTATCTCCTATTTACGAGACCTATACAAAAAAGCTTCCCGTAAGGCGGAAAAACTCGCCCAACTTATCGTTGCCACCAATCCGCTATTGGGTCCCGAAGTTATTTCCGCGGTAAACACACCCTCCGTTTGGAAAGTGTATTTAACAGCCCTCTACAACAGAGGAAGTTACCGATATGTTCTGCGATACGCTCCCCAACTCGAACTTTACCGCCTAGCCGCCTATGCCGCCTACGCACTCGGTGATTACACCGATGCGGTTAAATACCTATACAAGGTAGAAAACAGAAATCCGACCGATGAGAGGATACTCCTCGACTCCCTGCTCCGTTTGAGGGAGTGGGATAAATTCCTTTCCGAACTCCAAAGGGTTAGGGAGAGATATCCCGACCTTTATAGGGAATACCTCGGTTGGTATTACTACTATCGGGGGGATTGGACTAAAGCGGCGGCGCTCTTAAAGGAACCCCTATATAAGGCGGTGGCTTACTTCAACTTGGGGGCTTACCAAAAGGCTCTAAAGCTGTTGGAGGGTATAAACACACCGCAGGCGGAAATCCTCAAAGCCAAGGCTCTCCTCGCCTTGGGCGATTTCGATGGGGCACAAAGGGTGTTGGAAAGGTTGCAGTCCCCCGAAGCCCTCTATCTTAGGGGCTTGGCACTCTTTGCCGAAGAGAAATACCGCGAAGCGGCTTCCCTCTTTAAAAAACTTATGCCCTATCGGGAGAAATACCCGCAGGCGGTCGTGAGACTCGCCGACTGCTACTACAACATGGGCGATTACGATGAGGCTAAACGTTATTACCTCCTCTATTTGAAGGAAAACCCAAAGGGGAGGGAGGCTGTCGACGCCTACATAGGTCTTATAAACGTATACCTCGCGACGGGAGACCCCTCCATAGCCGACTACGTTTATAGTGCTGTCGAGAAATATCCCAACCTGGTTGGGGAAGGGGTTAAACTCAAACTCGCCGAGGCTTTCGTCCAAAACGGGGAAATCGAAAAGGCTAAAAAACTCCTGGAGGAACTGATAAATTCGAAAGACCCCTATGTGAGCGGTAAAGCCTACCTCCTATTGGCGGAAATAGAACCCCAACGTAGGGAGGAATACCTCAAAAAAGCCCTCGAGGTGGGAACCCCTCAAATAAAATCCCAGGCGGTGGTAGAACTTGCGGAGTATTACCTATCGAAGGGAGAGAAGAGAAAGGCGCAACTCCTATTGGAGGAATACGGGAAATACGTAACCGATATGGGGAAACTGGTAGACCTCTATATTCGTTTGGGGGACTTTAGAAAACTCTACTACCTCTTGCAGGAACTGATAGCGGCGGATAACTCCTACACCAAGGTTGCTTTGGATATTGCCAAAAGATACCACCGCATTGAGTTCTACAAACTTGCAACCTATTCGTTAGACCCAAAAGTTGCGGCGGAGGCTCTTTATCGTTTGGAAACCATCTACTTAAACGGTGGCAATTTAAGGAAGGCGTTAAAATATGCCCTCCTTCTAAAGGTTAGAAAACTGAAAGTCGAACCTATCTATTCGAGGGCTATCTTTAAAATAGCCAAAGCGCTCTATGAGAGGGGATATATCGGCGATGCGTGCAAACTGATTAACGATGTTAATGAAAAATATCTCTCTGTGGAACAAAAACTCAAGTTGGAAACAATAAAAGTTAATTGCTCCCAATAAAGGAGGTTTTGAAATGAAAAAGGCTTATGAGAAACCGGTTATCAACCCGGTAAGGGTCGGTTTGGCTAACAAAATGAGCGGGAAGGCTTACGCCTATTCCCGCGTGAGGGACAACATAGACGGTGTTCCCGTTGAGGAGTTGGTCGAAAAATACGGTTCTCCCCTCTTTGTCTTCTCCGAAAGGAAGTTGCGCGAGCAGTTTAGGCGCTTTAGAAGGGCTTTCGAGACCCGTTATCCCAACGTGGAGTTTACCTGGTCTTACAAAACCAACTATCTGAAGGCGATATGCGCCATACTCCACCAAGAGGGCGAAACCGCCGAAGTGGTTTCGGAGTTCGAATACGAAAAGGCTCGCCGCCTCGGTATCCCCGGCAACCAGATAGTTTTTAACGGACCCTACAAACCCAAGGAGGCGCTCCGCACCGCCATTTTGGAGGGGGCGCGCATAAACGCCGATACCTTTGAGGAGCTATCCGACATAGAGGAAATCGCCAAAGAGCTGGGGCAAAAGGTAAAGGTGGGTATCCGCATAAATATGGATACCGGCATACAACCGCAGTGGAGCAGGTTCGGTTTCAACCTCGAGAGCGGTCAGGCGGAGGACGCGGTCAAACGTATAGCCGCCAGCGAGTGGCTCGAACTGAACGGTCTCCACTGTCACATAGGAACATTTATCCTCGAGCCGAGGGCTTACGAGAACGAAGTGCGCAAGATGGTAAACTTCGCCTACCACATAGAGGACAACTACGGCTTTAAGATAGAGTATCTCGACATAGGTGGAGGACTTCCCTCCAAAAATAGGCTTAAGGGCATCTACCTACCCCCCGAGGTCGCGGTTCCCGATATAGAGGAATACGCCGAGAGGATTACGACCGCACTGCTCGAGAGCCTGCGCCCCGGGGACTTCCCCAAACTGATAATAGAGGCGGGTAGGGCTATAGTGGACGAGGCGGGTTATTTGATAACCACCGTCTATGCAACAAAACGCCTTCCCAACGGGCTGAAGGGCTACATCCTCGACGCGGGAGTGAATATACTCTTCACCGCTTTTTGGTATAACTTCAAGGTGGAAATCGACCGACCGGTTCACGGCGCACCCGAGCCAAGCGTCCTTTACGGACCCCTCTGCATGAATATAGACGTCATAAACGACCTCGAATATTTGCCCCCGCTCCCGAGGGGAACGCGTCTGATACTATCGCCGGTTGGTGCTTACAACGTCACCCAGTGGATGCAGTTTATCCGCTACAGACCCAATGTGGTGCTAATAGACACCGAGGGTAAGGTTCA
>JALVTI010000160.1 GCA_027035985.1 Aquificales bacterium
TTTTTTTTTTGTAAACAAGAAAAAAACTTATGACTAATAAAGAAAAAGCAACAAAATTACTAATTGCAGGTCATTTTGGAGCGGGAAAGACGACTTTTGTAAAAACTGCTTCCCAAATAAAAACCGTTGAAACAGAGAGGAGAACAACCCTGGAGGAGGAAAAGAGCAAAAAACAATCAACTACTGTTGCTATGGATTACGGGGAATACCAAACCGAGGATGGAAGAAAGGTCAACATATTTGGTGTTCCGGGACAGAAGAGATTTTCCTTTATGTGGTCCATTCTCGCGAAAAACACCGAAACGGTAATTTTACTTTTGGATTCTACCGACATATCACGTTGGTATGAAACTTTTGAACAAATAAATGTTTTTAGAAAAGAAATTCCCAACGCAAGATTTGTTTTTGTTGCAAATAAAAGAGACTTGCCCAATGCTCTATCTATGGAAGAAATAAAGAAAAAACTAAAGCTGCCTGCCCATATGAAACTTTTGGAGTGTGTAGCCACCGATAAAGATAGCGTAATTTCCGTTATTAAAGAGGCTTTAGATGAGACTAATTGTAAAAGTGCCAATCAAATGGCTGTAGCAAATATTTAATTAACTAAAAATATACTGGAGGTAGCCATGTTAACACCCGAAACCCTCGAAAAATTGGTAAAGGAATTCAAAGACATTGTGAGAACCAACAACTTAGACGGATTAATTTTGGCGGATGTCGAGGGGCTACCTATATGTTCTTATTTTCAAGAAGATATGGATGAAGAAACCTTGGCATCCGCGGGTGCAGCGATATTTTCCGCCGGTTTGATGACCATTAGTGATGCCAAGAAGAGGGGCTTAGACCAGGTAGTATTACACTCTCCTAATGGCTACATTATCTACACCCAAATAAGTGAAGATTATGTTTTGGGGTTAATTTCTCCCGAAGATTCGAAGTTGGGAATTCTTAGAATGGTTATAAAAAAGGTTTCCGACATAGTTAGAGAACTCGACGCTTAAATTTCCCTTTATCCTTTTCCTCTTAATGGAGGAAAAAAACAAAAAACTCGACCTGAAGAACACCTTAAACCTCCCAAAGACGGATTTTCCTATGAAGGCTAATCTCCCGAAGAGGGAACCGGAAATAGCCAAACACTGGGAGGGTCTATATCAAAAGATTAAGGAAACCCGAAAGGGTAAACCTATGTGGGTTCTCCACGACGGTCCCCCCTACGCCAACGGCGCAATCCACATAGGGCACGCCCTAAACAAGATACTCAAAGATATCATCAACAAGTACGAACTTATGCAGGGTGAAGACCTCGACTACGTCCCCGGTTGGGACTGCCACGGTCTACCGATAGAGCTAAAGGTCGAAAACCGCCTAAAGGAGAAGGGTATCAATAAAGAAGACATCTCAAAGGCGGAATTTCGCCGCATGTGTCGCGAATACGCCGCACAGTGGGTAGAGGTTCAAAAGAGGGACTTTATGAGGCTTGGGGTTCTCGGTCGGTGGGAGGAACCCTATCTAACCATGAACCCCCAATATCAGGCTACCGAGGTGAGGGAACTCGGAAGGATATTCGAAATGGGGATAGTTTACAGGGGTAAAAAACCGGTTTACTGGTGCATATTCTGCACAACCGCCGAGGCAGAGGCAGAAGTCGAATACAGCGAAAAGAAAGACCCCTCCATCTACGTAAAGTTTGAAATAGAAAATCCCGAAGGGCTATCACCGATTTTAAAAGGAAAAAAGGTTTACGCGGTAATTTGGACTACCACCCCCTGGACTCTGCCGGCTAACCTCGGGATAATGGTCAAACCCGATGCCGAATACGTCCTCGTGGAGATGGGCGATTTGGCACCGGGTGACGAGGTTTACATAATTGCAAAGGATTTGCTCGACAACTTCTATAAGGAAACCAAACTCCCCGAGGGGGTAATCCTAGGAACCGTGAAGGGTGAACAGCTGGTGGGACTAAGCTACAAACATCCCTTCAATACGAGGGAGTTTTTAAGTCAATTCCTGTCCCCCGAAACGGTCAAAAATATGTGGAAGATATACCCCTCTGAGTTCGTTACTCTAGATACCGGAACGGGTTTGGTTCACATGGCTCCCGGTCACGGTAACGAGGACTACGCCATAGGTCAAAAGTTCGGTCTGGAACCCTTCGCACCGGTGGACGATAAAGGTTTTTACACCGATGAGGTAATAGAACCTTTAAGGGGACTGAGAATTTACGAACAAACCGGTAGGAAAAATAAGGAAAACTATCGGATAGTCCGCTCTCCGGCAAATTTCCACGTTATAGAACTCTTGAAGGAGAGAAACGCTTTAGTCCACTTGGGGGATTTGAAACACTCCTATCCCCACTGCTGGAGGTGCAAATCTCCTGTAATATTTAGGGCAACCCCTCAATGGTTTATCGCCATGGATAAACCTATGGAGTTTTAAACTTCCTTATTTCCCTTTAAAAGTTCTGTCCAATCCATTTCATTATAAGAATTTTCTAATATTCTTTGCCACGCAAACACTTTGTGATAAATTTCCAAAATTAAAGAGTAACACCCGCGGGAGGTTTGGTATGGGTAAAACCTACTGGGAAGCCTTTAAAGAGGCAGGTATTTCCCGTCGTGAATTTCTGAAATTTGCGACCTATATAACTGGTCTTATGGGATTGGCTCCTTCCATGGTTCCCAAGGTTGTGGAAGCCCTCGAAACCAAAGAGAGGATTCCCGTTATTTGGCTCCACGGTTTGGAGTGCACCGGTTGTACCGAATCTTTCATACGTTCCAAAGCACCTTACGCGTCCGACCTATTGCTAAATGTGATAACCCTCGAATACGACGAAACCCTCCCCGCCGCAGCCGGGATTCTTTACGAGAAAAACGGAAAAATGGTTAGGAGTGGTCTTATAGGACACCTTGATAAGGTTGTGGAGGAATACAAAGGTAAATATATTCTCATATACGAAGGAGGTGTTCCCCTAGGGAATGATGGAAGGTATTGTATAGTAGCGGGAAGACCTTATAAAGAGGACGTTATTGAATTGGCTAAAAACGCTGCGGTTTTGATATCGATTGGAACTTGCGCCTCGTGGGGTGGTATCCAAGCGGCTAGACCTAACCCCACCGATTCGGTTGCGGTTGACGCACTCGTAAACAAACCCCTTATAAAAGTTCCCGGTTGCCCTCCTATACCTGAAGTTATTACCGGAACCATCTTGCAGTTGGCACTGTTTGGTATGCCTCCCCTCGATGACCAGGGTAGACCCAAACAATTTTTCGGAAACAGAATTCACGATACCTGTTACAGAAGAGCCTTCTTTAACGCCGGTCAATTTGTTGAAAAACCGGACGACGACGCGGCTAAAAAGGGTTGGTGCCTCTACAAAATCGGGTGTAGGGGACCTACAACCTACGCGTCTTGCGGTAACCTAAGGTGGTTTGGCGGTATCTCCTATCCGATACAGTCCGGTGCCCCCTGCATAGGTTGCGCCGACAAAAACTTCTGGGATAAGGGTCCTTTCTTCCAAAGGGAAAAAGGTATTGTTCTACCCAATGTTGAGGTGGATGCCGATAAAGTGGGCATTGCAGCCGCCGCGGTAACCGCGGGTGCGCTTGCAGTTCACGCCGTTGCCGCCGGTATTAGACACGCCGGCAAAAAAGACGATGAACATTAATTTGCCCTTTAAAGATAGCTTGAGGAGGTTTGAGAAATGGCTAAGAGGGTAGTTGTAGATCCCGTTACCAGGATAGAGGGACACCTCCGCTTGGAGGTTACCGTCGACGAAAAGCAAAATAAGGTTGTGGAAGCAATTTCCTCTGCTACTATGTGGAGGGGAATAGAAGTTATCCTCAAAAATAGAGACCCCAGGGATGCGTGGGCTTTCGCCCAAAGGATATGCGGTGTTTGTACCTCCATCCACGCACTCGCATCTGTTAGGGCTGTAGAAGATGCACTCGATATTCAAATACCCAAAAACGCCAACTATATCAGGAATATAATGCTTGCCACTCTTTTTGTTCACGACCACCTGGTGCACTTCTACCACCTCCACGCGCTCGACTGGGTTTCCCCCGTAGAGGCTCTAAAAGCCGA
>JALVTI010000161.1 GCA_027035985.1 Aquificales bacterium
AGAGGTAATCCATAAGTTTTTCCAATTCCCTCCTATCGGCGGGATAAAACATACCCGCCACTGCGGGAGGTCTAACCTTCAACGCCTCCATAACGGGGATAAAAATTTAGGAAACCTCATTGAGATGAAAGGGGGTTTATAACCAAATTGGGTATTAATCGTCAATTTCAAACTCGAGGGATTTCAAGAACATATCCTGCCCGCGGATTATCTCGGTATTGAGAGACCCGCAGTGGGGACATTTTCTACTCAATCTTTCCCCCATATCGGTTTCCCTTCCGCAATCCCTACACCTGATGGCGATGTTTTCAACCTCTATAACCAATTCGGCGTTTTCGCAAATGGTTTTCTCCTTAAAGGTGTCAAAGGCTATTTTTAGGAGGTCGGGTTCGACGCCCGAAAGCCGCCCCACACCTACCACCACCTTGCTAACCGCCTTCGCGTTGTGCCGTCTCGCGTAGTCCTCTATTATCGACATCAGGGAGGAGACGATAGAAAACTCGTGCATGGGAAGTCGATTGTATTACCACCCCAAAGGGGAGTTTTAAAATTGAGTAATCGACCTATGGAGGTAAGGGTTCTATACTTCGCCATTTTGAAGGATATAGCCGGAAAGTCGGAGGAGGTTGTCCGCTTTACCGGAAAGACCACCGGAGAGCTCAAGGAACTTTTAAAAAACAAATATCCCGAAGGGGCTAAATATTTCGAAATAAGCAAAACCGCCGTAAACGGCGAGTATTACGAGGGTGAACTTAAGGAGGGCGATGTGGTCGCCCTTATTCCACCCGTCAGCGGCGGCTAAAGGAGGGGTAGGTCGACCCTTCCCTTATACTTCGGCAGGAATTGTCTTTTCCTCTCCTCTATTAGGTCTAAAGCCCTCTTTAAATCCCCTTCGGTCGGTTTCAGGGGTTTGGGGAAACTGCCGATGTGCAGTTTTACCTCCTCCCCTTGGGGGTCGGTTTCGAGCCAAATCCCGTAGTAGTTTGTCGAATAGATGGTGTTTCCGCTTTTTTTGTTCTCTATAACCAGTTCGCTCCTCGTAACGAGGTAGGTTGTCAGATTTTGGACACCTTCGGGGTCTTCAAAAACGAATTCCTCACCCGTTTGGAGGTATCTTTCGAAAGCCCTTAGAACCTCCTCCGCAAAGGGGAGAAGATATTTCTTAAATTCCCTCACGTCGGAGGCGAATTTCTCAAAACTCCTTTCGGCGTCCTCTTTCGGAATGGTAAATATCGGGGGGCTGTAGTTTACCTGAACCATTTCGAGGATGGGTTCAACCGGGTTCCTCTCGGAGAAGACGACCTCTATCCACACGCCGGGGATTAGGGTGTTGAAGGCAACCGTTTTGGTGTGGACTACTTTTTCATACATAAAAAGTTCCCCTTTTCCCAGAACCTCTTGGAGGAAATAGCGGTCTTCGAGGGTGGTGGGGAGTTTGTTGGAGTATATGGTGTAGGGTTCCCCCCTCTCGAGGAGGTCTTTTATGGCGCTTTTAATTTCCCCCAAAAGGGGTTCGGCGTTCATCAATCCCATCGGGTGTAAGGATAACGCCAAGGTGTGAAATAATAAAACCCTGCGATGTGTTTGGCTATACCCTCCCGCGTTGTGGAGATAGACGAGGTTTCCAAAACCGCTATAGTTGAGACCTTCGGGGTTAAACGTAAGGTGTCGACGATGCTTCTAAACGAACCCCTGCAGGTGGGGGATTATGTTCTGGTCCACGTGGGGTTCGCAATGGAAAAGGTAGACCCCGAGGAGGCTAAAAAAACTTTGGAACTCTTTAAGGAGCTCTTTCCCGAGGAGTTTGAGGAGGAATCCCCCGAAGGAAGGGAAAATTAAGACAAATCCCATCCGAGGAATTCCACCTTCCCGTCCACCCCCGGGTGGAGCTCCTCGAGGTATTCCATACCGAGGTTGTAGCTCTGCGCCCCCAAAACCGCCAAGGCGGTTTTCTTCTCCCTTATCTCCCCCGCTAGGTCTTTGATTAGTTTTTCTGCCTCTTGGAGTTCTATACCCTCACCCCCAAAGGTGGTGTCGGCGGGGATGGCGACCACCCTTTGGGCTTTTTCTATATCCCCCACTATAAGGTTTCTTGATTTGGTAAATTCGACCCTCACCTCGAGGGTTACCGCTATTCGGTTTTCCAACAGGAGGTTTTCGTATTTTTTCTCCACCACAAAGGTGGGGTTCGAGATTGTCGGCGCCTTTAGGGGGTAACCCTTTAGCCCCTCCACCAGTTCTATAACGACGTTTTGTTTGTTTAGGTAGAGCCTATCGCCGACGCGCCGCTCCACATCCCCCTTGGCAACTCCCCTTATGGGTGCCGAAAAGGGTTTTATCAATGAGGGAATAACGACCCCCCTTCGGGGGATTTCCAATTTACCCCTAAGGGGAAACCATCCCAAGAGTTGAAACTCCTCCTCACGGGTGGGTAGGTCGAGGAGTTCGGCTACCACCTTCAATTGTCTGATAAAGAGGTGTTCCTCCTTGGTGCCGGGAATTCTTCCGGGAAACCCCACGAGGTCTAAAAAAGCCTTTTCACCCTTCTGTTGGATTAGCGCGAACATACACCCGCAGTAGTCCTGTCTCCATATCCCCTTTTCCCTTACGAGGCGGTTCATTTCCTGAACACCGCCCCCCTTTCGGTAATCCCGATGTATGTATTCCAACCCGTGTTGTTTTGCCAGTCTCTCGCCCACCCTTTTGAGTTGCTCCTGACTCTTCTTCGGCGACATCAAAAGTGTGGTCGTGAAGGCGTTGCAACCGAGCTCCTTAGCCTTTTTAACCGACTCCTCGAGGCGGTCGTCGAAGCAGAGAACGCACCGCGCCCCCTTTTCCGGCTCGTTTTCGTAACCCCTTACCCGTCTAAGCCACCCCTCGACGTTGTAATCCCCCTCGACAAACTCTATGCCGAGCATCTTGCAGGCTCGCTCGCTCTCTTTGAGGCGGAGCATATACTCCTCGTAGGGGTGTATGTTGGGGTCGTAGAAAAATCCAACTATTTCGGCGTCGGGAAAATCCTCCCTAAGCCTCTTTAGGAAGTATATAGCGTCCACCGCACAGCAGATGTGAGCGAGTATTTTCTTCCTCCCCTTTGAGGTCTTCTTTTCCTCTCCCATCCCTCTAAGGGTCTCAATTATTCGGTTTCCACCTTTGGGTCTATTTTTTGGCTCACCTCCAGTGGTGTCGTCTAACATAACCTTAGTCCCCTTCGGGGAACAATCTAATCCCAAAGGGGTTTCCGATATGGGTAAGAGAAAGGTTTTTAAGATACGCTTTCCGGTCGTCAATAAGGTGGGCGAACTGCTCGTTCCCCACCCCAAGTTTTTGAGATATGTCCAAAAGGGGGACAAAATAGTTGTCGAGAGTGAGAGGGGAGTCGAGCTGGTCGAGTATCTCGGCTACTCCTTCGAGCACTGTCCCCAAGACCCGGTTGCCACCTTTGTGCGTAAACCCACCTATCTCGACAGGGAGAAGTTCCGTCGCTTCCAAAAGAGGGCGAGGATACTTTTAAAGGAACTCGGCGAAGCGGCGGAGCAATACGGCATGAACCTCCGCCCGCTGGCGGTTTACATCCCCCTCGACAACCAGCGGATATTCTTCTACTACACCGCTCCCCAAAGGGTGGACTTTCGCCAATTTATCCGCGATATGTCGAAGCGCTACCGCAAGCGTATAGAGATGCGCCAGGTGGGGGTGCGGGACGCCGTCCAGATGAGGGGTTGGATAGGCGTCTGCGGGCAGAAGGTCTGCTGCGCCAACTTTATGGAGCGCTTCTTCTCCGTGGGTCTCTACTACATACAGGAGCAAAATCTCCCCAACTCCCCGACCAAGTTCACCGGTATATGCGGGAGACTAAAGTGCTGTCTAGCCTTCGAGGAGGGAAACTACGCCGAAAAGAAACTCCTCCCTCCGGTGGGAAGCGAAATATGTCTCCTCGACACCAAGAGTGAGGTCAAGGTTTTGGAGATAGACCCCCTAAGGAGGCTTTTGATTTACCAGGATGGGGACTCCATTAAGGAGACGGTTCTTGATTCCATACTCCCCGAGGGGTTTGAAAAAATAGCCCGCTCCTACGACTGCGTCGGTTGCTCCTGTTCCTCCAAAGGGGTTGAGGATGAATTCGTCCCCTTAAAGGGTTTCGGAGATTATCACACCTCCAAAAGGTTTTTCTAATTTTGTTCACAATCCTTGTTAGACAACTTTTGTTTTTCTTTTTCCAATTTAAGCGGACAACCGGCGGATTAATTTTTGAATAGGTATGAGGCTAGACCGCTACGTATCGAAGGCTTTGGGTATAACGCGAAAGGAGGCTAAAGAGCTAATAAGAAAGGGAGAGGTAAAGGTCGACAACGAAGTCGTTAAAAAAGCCGATTACAAAGTCCCCGAAGGGACTTCCGTTTTTGTCGAAGGTCAAAAGGTGGAGGCGAAGGACAAGGTTTACATAATGCTCAACAAGCCCAAGGGTTATCTCTCGACCACCGAGAGGGATAAGGACTACCCCTCCTTTTTGGACTTGATACCGGAATACGAGCATCTCGAGCCATTCGCCGCGGGGAGGCTCGACGTCGACGCCGAGGGTTTTCTTCTGGTCACAAACGACGGACAGCTCGCCCACAGGATAACCCACCCCAAGTGGAAGGTTCCCAAGACCTACGAGGTATTGCTCGAAAAACCCCTTTCGGAGGAGGATATTGAAAAACTCCAAAAGGGGAAGGTGGTGGTCGAAGGGAAACCGGTTGCGGTCGAAAGGGTCGAGGTTTTAGACCCCAACAGGGTTTTGTTAACGATTACCGAAGGTAGGTACCACATAGTTAAAAAGACCTTCGAAAGGTTGGGAAATAGGGTTCTAAACCTCAAGAGGGTCGCGATAGGGGATATAAAACTCGACGAGGATTTGCTCGAGGGCTATTACCGCGAACTCACCGAGGAGGAAGTTCAAAGGTTAAAACGCTCGGTGGGGTTGGATAAGGGGTAAAGACCTAAAATACTCCCTTTTTAGGATGTCCCAAAATAGGAAACCCACCGTTGTAATACTCGGCTCGGGTCCCAACCGTATAGGTCAGGGTATAGAGTTCGACTACGCCTGCGTCCACGCCATATGGGGCTTGCAGGAGGAGGGATACGAAACTGTAATGGTAAACTGCAACCCCGAGACGGTATCCACCGACTACGATACCGCCGACAAGCTCTACTTTGAGCCTATCGTTTACGAAAACGTTTTGGATATTGTCGAAAAGGAGAAGCCCTACGGGGTTTTCGTTCAGTTCGGCGGTCAAACACCCCTAAAGCTCGCCATACCCCTCCAAAGGGCGGGGGTTAGAATACTCGGAACCTCCCCCGAGAGTATAGACCGCGCGGAGGATAGAGACCTATTTAGGAAACTCCTTTTGGAGCTCGGCTTAAAGCAACCGCCCAGTGGAACCGCCACCTCTTTGGATGAAGCCCTAAAGGTGGCGGAGGAGATAGGTTATCCCGTTTTGGTCAGACCCTCTTACGTGCTCGGCGGGAGGGCTATGCGCATAGTTTACGACCCCGAGGAGCTAAAAGAGTGGATTACCGAGGCGGTTCAGGTATCCAACGAGAGACCCATCCTAATAGACAAATATCTGGAAAACTCGGTAGAGCTCGACGTCGATGCGGTAGCCGACGGGGAGGATGTCCTCATCGGCGCCGTTATGGAGCACATAGAGGAGGCAGGCGTTCACTCGGGAGACAGCGCCGCCGCCATACCGACCTACTCCCTCCCGTCGGAATTGGTCGAGAGGGTAAAGGATTACTCCCGCAAATTGGCGCTGGCTCTCGACGTAAAGGGGCTCATCAACATCCAATTTGCGGTCAAGGACGGCGAAGTCTACGTTTTGGAGGTCAACCCCCGTTCCTCCCGTAGCGTTCCCTACGTGAGCAAGTCGGTGGGTTACCCCCTCGCCAAGCTCGCCGCCAAGATTGGGGTCGGAAAGAAGTTAAGGGAGCTCGTTCCCGAGGTGTTTGAGCGTTTCGGGAGGGGAAACGTTCACTTCGCAAGCGATTTTCTGCCCGCCGACTTTCCCTACTACACCGTTAAGGAGGTTGTCTTCCCTTGGGATAGGTTTCCCGAGGAAGACCCGGTATTGGGACCCGAGATGAAATCGACCGGCGAGGTTATGGGGGTCGACAAAAGTTTCGGTTTAGCCTACTACAAGGCGCAGCTTGCCGCCGGTATGCGTTTGCCCTCGGAGGGAAGGGTCTTTATCTCCGTGGCGGATAAGGATAAACCCCACGTGGTGGAGATAGCAAAGACCTTCGCCGAGCTGGGTTTCGAAATCCTCGCCACAAGGGGGACTTACAAGCTTTTGAAGGAAAACGGCATAGCGGCTAAGATGGTTCTCAAATACTCCGAGGGGAGACCCAATATAGTCGACCTAATCCTCAACCGGGAGGTCGATTTAATAATAAACACCCCTTCGGGTAAGAGGGAAAGGAGCGACGCCTACTACATAAGGAGAGCGGCGGTTCAGGAGAAGGTGCCCTATTACACCACTTTGAGGGCGGCAAAGGCTGTTTTGGAGGCTATTAGGGAGTTTCGCCGCACTGGCGGTAAACTGGAGGTTTACGCCCTTCAGGATATCTTCGAAGAGATAAGGGGGGTTAAAGGGACTTAAAATTATCCCCTCTTCCTATGTCCATTTTCGACGAAATAAGGAGACAGCTCGACATAGTCGAGGTTATATCGGAATATCTTCCTCTTAAAAGGGTTGGAAACTCTTACGCTACCCGCTGTCCCTTTCACCCCGATAGCACTCCCTCCTTTTACGTTTCCCCCTCGAGGGGGATATGGAAATGTTTCGGTTGCGGTAAAGGGGGAGACGTTATAAAGTTTGTCGCCGAATACGAAAATCTATCCTACCTAGAAGCGGCGAAACTTCTCGCCGAGCGCTACAATTTGGACATAGATTTCGGCGATGGTGACAGTGAGGGAAAATATTACTCCGCTCTAAGGAAGATAAACGATTTCTACACCGAACAACTGATAAATTCGAAAGAGGCTAAAGATTTCCTAATAAAGGAGAGGAAATTTTCACCTTCGGTGGTTAAAGAATTCGGATTGGGATATGCCGGAGACGGATTTAAAAGTGTTGAATTTGCAAAAAAGGAGGGAATTTTTGAAACCTTACTCGAGTTAAAACATTTTTATATCACCTCCTATGGGAGGTATAGGGATTTTTTCCACGGAAGGGTTACGATACCGATAAAAAACATCCTCTCAAAGGTCGTAGCCTTTGGGGGACGTTCCTTAAAGGGGGAATTACCCAAATATAAAAACTCCCCCAATAGTGAAATTTTTCAGAAGGAAAAAACCCTTTTCGGTATAGAAAGGGCTAAAGACTACGTAAAGGATAGGAACTATTTAATCCTTGTGGAGGGATATTTTGACATTATAAGACTCCAATCGGAGGGATTTGGAAACACTTTAGCGCCTTTGGGGACATCCCTAACCCTCCACCATGCGAGGGTAATTTCAAAACTTACAAAAAAGGTAATCCTCCTCTTTGATGGGGACACCGCCGGAAGGAGGGCGGTATTGGAGAGCTCCAAAAGGCTATTAAAGTTTCCTCTGGAAATATACGCGGTATTTCTACCACCCGGAGAAGACCCCGACTCCTTTGTTCTTAAAAATGGAATTAAAGCCCTTCGGGAATTACTCCAATCCGCCCGTCCCCTTAGGGAACTCCTACTCTCTTCGATATTAAAAGCATCTCCCGAGAAGAGGGAACGATATATAGAAATCTACCGACAGCTGGTAAAGGAAATTAGCGACCCCGTAAGAGCCGATTTATGGATTAAAGAGTTTAGGGATAAAACCGGTATAAACCTCTTTGGGAAGAAAAATTTTTTACCCGTTAAAAAGGTGAAAATACCTACCCAACTAACGTCTTACGAAGTGGATTTCTTGCTCGGTTTGCTATACCTAAGACCGGAAGTGGATTTAAATGCGGTAAACCTCTCGCCAAAGGCGAGGGAACTTGCCGAAGCCATATTGAGGGGGGAAGAGGAGAAAAACCTTCCAAAGTGGTTGTTCGAAGTGGATACCCTCGGGTTGGAAAGGAGATTTAAAGTGGCAAAAGAGGTTTTAACAATTGACAAACCCCTTTTAGAGGAAACCTTTAAAACCCTCCTATACCTGGAGGAGAAGATAAAAAGAGGCAAAGCCACACCGCAGGAAATTGTGGATTACCGCCGAATGTTGAGTTCGCTAACCGAAGGTGAGCGAAGACTTTACAAGAGATTTAAAGAAGAAACGAAAAAGGACTTTAAATCCGATGGCGGCGTGCTATAACAAACTTTGCCGTCAGGGTAGCCGCCAAAACTAAAACGGTTAGAATTAGCGCCGCGGCGAAAGCTTGCTTCTGCCATTCGGGAAAGGGAGAAAGCGCATATTGGTAAATCGTTACCGTAAGGGTAGCCATCGGTTTAAATATGTCGAAGTTGAGAAAGTTATTGTTAAAGGATGTAAATAGGAGGGGTGCCGTTTCGCCTATAATCCTCGCTATACCAAGGATAATCCCCGTTAAAATACCAAAGCGGGCTGCCGGCAAAACCACCGAAAGTATAACCTTCCATTTGGGAGCCCCCAAGGCTATAGCCGCCTCCCTTAACGTGTCGGGCACGAGCAACAACATGTTTTGGGTAGTTTTCAAAATAACCGGTATCATTAGAATAGCCAAAGCCACCGCACCCGCTACGGCGTTAAAATTTCCCAAAGGCTTAACCAGTATGATGTAAACGAATACGCCCACAACGATAGATGGAATAGCCAACATTATGTCACTTACGTCGCTGAGCAGTTTACCGAAACGGCTGTATCGGGCATACTCGGAGAGATAAATCCCGATTAGTATCCCAACGGGAACGCCTATAAGAACGGTTAGGGTCGATATAATTGCGTGTCCGACAAAGGCGTGGAGTAATCCCCCGCCGTTCGGGTCGCCACCCACCTTGGTAAAGAGGTCTATGCTAAGTCCCTGTACACCCTTTAGGGTTAGATAACCCAAAATCCAAAAGAGAACCGAAAGACCCGCGGCTACCGCCACCCAGTTGAGGGTCAAAAAAATAATATTGAATGCTTTCCTCCGCAGGAGAACCGATTTAGGGATGATTTCCCTCTTTTCCATTCAAAGGTCTCTATTTTAGGTTTTCCCCGTTAAGGTAGGGTTAAGAGTTAGCCCCCTTGAGCGGTTTTATAATACCCATCCCCCGATGGGTTTTTCGTTAAGAAGTCTTCCCCTTTTGGCGGTTATCCTACTTCTATTCTCCTGTGGAGGGGAAAAGATAACCTCCCTAACCGCGGCGGGTTTGAAAGAACCCTTCCTCCGCGTGGTGGAACTCTACAAGGAGAAAAACCCGCATAGGGAGGTAGATGTCGTTTTCGCCGGTTCGGGGAGTCTGCTCGTGAAATTGGAAAACCGTTTGGGAGACCTCTACATACCCGCCTCCTACTCCTACATGGAGGAAGCGGTTAAAAAAGGATTAATAGACCCCAAGACGGTAAAAATCCTCGCCTACCACGAACCGGTATTGGTGGTAAGAAAACCCTATGCGGGGCAAATCAAAGATTTGAAAGACCTACTAAAGGCGGATTTGAGAATAGGCATAGCCGACCCGAGGGAGGCAGCGATTGGTAGGGTAACCTACCAAATACTTAAAAAGGCGGGTCTTTGGGAACCCCTTCAACCTAAGATAGTCGTAAAAACCCCTACGGTGAACCAGCTACTCCTCTACCTCAAAAGTGGACAAATAGATGCCGCCATTATTTGGGAGGAACTCTCCAAAAAACTCCCGAATGTGGAGGTTATAAAATTTCCGCCCCAATTGGTGGAGAGAGAACCTATACCGGTCGGGGTTACCACCTTTACAAAAAACCGCGAAGCGGCTCTTCAATTTGAAAAATTCCTCTTGGAGCACCGCGAAATATTTAGAAATTTCGGTTTCCATTGAGATTTCCCTTTTCGGGTCTCTTTCCGAAGACAATAATTTGGTATGAAAGAGGGCGGTATCGTTGTCCTAAACTTCGGCTCCCAATACGTTCAACTCATAGCCCGCCGGGTGCGGGAATTAAACGTTTACAGCGAAATTCTCCCGTGGGATACGCCGGTTGAGGAGATTTTAAAGAGGAAACCAAAAGGGATAATATTCTCGGGGGGACCCGCATCGGTTTACGCCGAGGACGCACCCCTTCCCGACCCCAAAATCTACGAAACGGGGCTTCCCATTTTGGGGATATGCTACGGATTGCAGGTCTTGGCTCACCAGCTCGGCGGTGAGGTCGCGCCAGCCGAAAAGCACGAATACGGGAGGGCGACCTTAAGAGTCCTAAAGGAGGACAAACTCTTTAAGGGTCTCCCTAAGGAGTTTCAGGTTTGGATGTCCCACGCCGATAAGGTGACAAAGCTTCCCAAAGGGTTTGAGGTGCTCGCCGTCTCCGACAATGCGCCCTACGCCGCCGTTGCCGACCTCGGCAGGGATTACTACGGCGTCCAATTCCACCCCGAAGTGACCCACACCCAACACGGCACCGATATCATCGCCAACTTCGTTTTCGAAATAGCGAAAGCCCAAAAAAACTGGTTTATGGAAAACTTCATCGAGGAGCAAGTCAGGAAAATTCGCGAAACCGTTGGGGATAAAAAGGTTATAGCCGCCCTTTCGGGCGGGGTGGACTCGACCGTCGCCGCCGTTTTGACCTACAGGGCTATAGGCGACCAGCTTATCCCGATATTTATCGACCACGGTCTTCTACGCGAGGGAGAGAGGGAGGAGGTCGAGAGGGCTCTAAAAGGTTTGGGACTCCCCCTTAGGGTAATCGACGCTTCGGAAATCTTCCTAAAGAGGTTGGAAGGTGTCGAAGACCCCGAGGAGAAGAGGAAGATTATCGGACACACCTTTATAGAGGTTTTCGAGAGGGAGGCTAAGAAATACCCCGATGTGGAATTTCTCCTTCAGGGAACGCTCTATCCCGACGTGATAGAGAGTGCGGGGGTAAAAGGAGCGGCTAAGATAAAGAGCCACCACAACGTCGGGGGACTTCCCGAGAGGATGAACCTAAAGCTTCTCGAACCTTTAAGAGATTTGTTTAAGGACGAAGTCCGCCGATTGGGTAGACTTTTAGGTATTCCTCAAGAGATATTGGGAAGACATCCCTTCCCCGGTCCCGGTTTGGCTATAAGGATATTGGGACCCGTTACGAGGGAGGATTTAGACCTTCTCCGAAAGGCGGACAGGATATTTATAGAGGAACTCAAAAAGTGGGGTCTCTACGACAAGGTATGGCAGGCATTCGCCGTCCTGCTGCCGGTCAAAACGGTCGGCGTTATGGGAGATGTTAGGACTTACGAGAGGGTGGTCGCCCTCAGGGCTGTCGACAGCGCCGACGGAATGACCGCCGACTGGAGCAGGCTCCCTTACGACTTCCTCGACCACGTGATGCGCCGAATAATCAACGAGGTCAGGGGAATAAACAGAGTGGTCTACGATATAACCTCCAAACCGCCCGGAACGATTGAATGGGAATAATTTCCTACCCTTCCCCTTTGGGTTTCCAAAAGAATATCTCCCCAAAGGGGGTTTCCTGTTCCATTTCCAGTTTCCCCTCGTAGGTCAGGTTCAAAAGACCCCAAAGTTTGGCGACGTAGTCGTTTTTCGTTGCAAAACCACTAAAGGGAAACCTCTTTTCCTCCTCCAGTTCCTCCAAGAGGTTGAGGAGGTATTCGAGAACCTCCTCCAGTTTTGCCCTGTGCAGGGGCGGTTCCAAGAGAGGGGTTTCCTTTTTTACCCTCCTCTTGGAGGTGGTTTTTCTCTTCGATACCCTCCTTTTGGCGGTTTCGACAATTTCCTCTACCGCGGTTTCCTCGAACTCCCTCTCTATCTCTTGGAGGGTTATTTTTTTCCTCACCCTCGGGCGGGGGGGATTGGGGAAGAGTATTTCGAGCTGTTTCTTTATCAGGAAGGTTGCAAACGCTACCACCTTAGCCGGAACGCGGAGGTCTTTGAGCTCTATCCTCCTTATCTCCTCCAGGTAGCTGTTTATGAGCTTTTCGAGGTCGACATCCCATGGGTCTATCTTTCCCTCCTCGACCAGCCTGTAAGCCAAATAGAGCGGGGATTTTTCGAAATCTAATCCCAACGAACTTTCCGACATAGCCCAATCCATAAAATTTACTCGGTGTTATGTCCAAAGCGGTCAAAGTGGGGATAGTGGGTTGCGGCACCGTCGGAACCGGCGTCGTTCAAATACTTTTGGAGAAAAAAGAGGAAATATCCCGCAAAGCGGGGGTAAATATCGAAGTTTCAAAAGTAGCCGCTCGCAATTGGAATAAAAGGCGCTTTTTCGAAGTACCCCAAGACCTGCGCACCACCGATTGGAAGGAAGTTGTCGAAAATTCCGACATAGTTGTGGAGCTTATAGGGGGGGTAAGCGTCGCAAAAGAAGTCGTCGAAGAGGCGCTAAAACGGGGCAAGCCGGTCGTTACCGCAAATAAACACCTCCTTGCGGAGTTCGGTAAAGAGATTTCCACCCTTGCGAGGGAAAACAATACGACTATCCTCTTTGAGGGAGCGGTCGGAGGGGGTATTCCCCTCATAAAGGTTTTAAAAGAGACCTTGGTTTCCAACGGGGTGGAGGAAATTCAAGGCATCCTAAACGGGACTACCAATTACATCCTCACAAAGATGGAGGAGGAAAATCTCCCCTTCGAGGAAGCCCTTAAGGAGGCGCAACAAAAGGGATACGCCGAAGCCGACCCCACCTTCGATATAGAGGGAATAGACGCCGCCCACAAAATTGCCGTGCTAGCCTCCCTCGCCTTCGGCGGGTTTGTCGACTTTTCCAAAGTTTTTGTGGAAGGTATTACCAAAGTCAACGTTCTCGACCTAAAGCTCGGCAACGAACTGGGCTACAAGTTAAAACTTTTGGCAATAGCGAAGAAAACCCCTTCGGGGGAGGTCGAGGTTAGGGTCCACCCCACCTTTATACCCCTATCCAATCCCCTATCCAACGTAAACGGGGTATTTAACGGAGTGCTCTTTAAAAGCGATTACCTCGGTAAGTTAAAACTTCAGGGAGCCGGTGCCGGCGCCTATCCCACCGCCACGGCTGTCGTTCAGGACATAATTCAACTCGCGAAACAACTCGCCGAGTGCGGGAAAACCTTTGATATAACACCCTTGGGATGGAATGATGGAGAAATACCCGTCGCGGAGGACTTTTACAGCAGGTATTACCTCCGCCTGGGTGTGGAGGATAAACCGGGAGTCCTCTACAAGATTGCAAAAATCCTCGCCGAAAAGGGGATAAGTGTTGCCGGTGTGCTCCAACAGGAGTGGGTTTTAAAGTATCTGAAAAACCCCTCGGAGGTCGTTCCCTTAATAATACTCACCCACAAGGCGTACGAAAGCAAAATAAAATCCGCCGTAGACGAAATAGAAAAGCTCCCCTTTGTGGAGGAAAAACCGGTCTTAATACGGGTGGAGGAAGAAAAGTATTAATTCCTAAAAGCGTGTTTTCATTTCCCCTTTGCCCCTTAAAGGTGTTTCGATATCGTTTTCCTTTGGAAGGAACCACCGGAAACCAACCACCGTTGATAGGGACTCTTTCGATTGAAAAGTTCTTCCAAAGGGTGAGGCAATACCTTTAAACCTTTAACGGGCAATCCTAAAGCTAAAATCAAACCCTTTGATGATACCGAGATACACCCGTCCCGAAATGGGGAGGATATGGAGCGAGGTCAACAAGTTCCAAAAGTGGTTGGATGTCGAAATAGCAGTCTGCGAGGCGTGGGCTGAGCTCGGAAAAATCCCCAAAGAGGCTGTCGAAAAGATAAAGGAGAGAACCTATATAGATGAAAAGGTAGTAGAGCGCATTAAAGAGATTGAGAGGGTTTATAAACACGACGTTTTGGCGTTTGTTACGGCGGTTAAGGAGCTCGCCGGTGAAGAGGGGAAATATATCCACTTGGGGCTGACCTCCTCCGATGTGATAGATACGGCTCTGGCACTTCTAATGAGGGAGGCACTCGATATTCTCATTAAAGATGTCGAAGAGCTCCTCGAAGTTCTAAAACAGCGCGCCCTCGAACACAAAGATACAGTGATGATAGGGAGAACCCACGGGGTACACGCCGAGCCTATGACCCTCGGACTCAAATTCGCCCTCTGGTATGAGGAGATGAAGCGAAACCTCGAGCGCCTAAAGAGGGCTAGGGAAGTGGTATCCTACGGAAAGATTAGCGGGGCGGTAGGAACATACTCCAACGTTCTCCCTGAGGTGGAGAAGATAGCCCTCTTCAAATTGGGGCTAAAGATAGAACCGGTTTCCAACCAGGTGGTTCAGAGGGATAGGCACGCCGAGTTTATCTGGGCTACAGCCGTAACCGCCTCCTCGCTCGAAAAGTTCGCCACCGAAATTAGGCATCTGCAAAGAACCGAAGTCTTGGAAGCGCAGGAACCCTTTACCAAAGGTCAGAGGGGAAGCTCGGCTATGCCCCATAAAAAGAATCCCATACACAGCGAGCGCATTACGGGACTGGCACGCTACATAAGAAGCAACATCATTCCCGCCCTGGAGGATATAGCACTTTGGCACGAGAGGGATATATCCCACTCCTCGGTCGAGAGGATTATCCTACCCGACAACTCGATAGCCCTCGACTACATTCTGAACCTCTTTAAGGAGATTATGGAGGGGCTCGTAGTCTACCCCGAAAATATGCAACGCAATATGTCTCTGTCCAAAGGTCTATACTTCTCTTCCAAGGTGCTCGCCAAACTGCAGGAGAAGGGTCTCGATAGGGACAAAGCCTACGATATGGTTCAAAGGTGCGCCATGCGCGCGTGGGAGGAAAAGGATTTGGACTTTAAAACAGCCCTGCTTCAGGATGAAGAGGTCATGAAATATCTAACCCCGCAGGAGCTCGACCAAATCTTCAACGTGGATGAATTTATAAAACACCGCGACGTGATATTCAAAAGGGTTTTCGGAGAAGGAGCTTTAAATAAATAAAAATGCTCCTTTTCCTCCTTCTGGTATTTCTTTTGATAACAACTCCCTTCTGGGGAACGGAGTTAAAGTTCAACTATCAACCCGCAAAGAATAATTTGGAAGATTTTCCCACAGAGGAGCTTAAATTAATACTTCCCCGAATAAGGGGAATAAAAGATTTTCAATGTCGGCAGGGTAAATGTCGAATAGACCTATATCCGTTGCTCATTTCGTATACCCTTAAAGGTTTTTCCCTTTTTGCAAAACCAAAATTGGAAAAATTCTTGGGATTGAAGACCTTTTACAGGTATCCGGAAGAAACATTGGCTTCCGCAGCCAACAATATAGTTTTCTTTCTAAGAAATAACGGATATCTCGATGCTTCGGTAAAGAGTATTTTGGAGGTAAATAAAAAAGGATATGCAAAACTGAAAATAGTCGGTTCCGAGGGAAACCTATACATATGGGGAGGGTTTAATTTTAAAGGAAAAAAATGTTTTAAACCTACAAATTTTTATCAAAAATACAATCAACCTTTTGGAATACCTTTCTCGTTTATAAATCTTTATAATGCGGTAGACCTCGCAGGAGATATATGCAAAAAAAAGGGATTCTTTGAGAGTTTCGCCTATTATACCGAACCTTTTGCGGTAAAAAAAGAAACCCTATTTCACTTCTTTTGGAGAGATTTGAAAACTAACCCCGTTTGGGCTTTGAATTTACTTTCCCGATATGCGGATATACTCGTGGATAATCCGATTAAAGGTATCTATCTATTCTTTAAACCCTTAAACAGCGTCTATCCAACGCTTTACATTTGGGCTAAAGGGATACCTTATAGGATTACCTTTAAAGGTAATAAATACTTTTCAACCGAATATCTAAATAGATTGGTTGAAGATATTCTAAAGAAAAAAGGATTCTTATCTCCCCTTGAACTTCAAAAAGCTATTGCAAACCTCTATCACTCACAAGGTTTTTTTGACGTAAGAATAGAAATTCTTTTTTTTGAAAAGAATTTAGTTGTAAAAATCTCGGAAGGAAGAAGGTATAAATTGAAAATAGAGTTTCATCCACCTATTAAAGGATTTCTCCTTAAGCCACCAACCTATTACGAAAAAAAATATGAATTCGAACTTTTAAAGGAATTGAAAACCTTTCTTCACTCAAAAGGTTTTCTATTTAAGGATATTAAAATTCATACGGAGATAGATAGGAACAAAAAGGTGGTAATCTTAACGGTTTTTATTAATGGTCTTAGAAAGGTAAGAATAGTTCTTCAAAAAGAAATAGACATTCCTAATAAGTCTATAAGGAATTTGGTTATTCAAATACTTAAAAAGGGGAAACCCTATAACCTGTTACTGGATAAGGCAAAACTAAAAACCTTAAAGGCGAAAATAAAAACCCTCTTAGACAAATTTGGTTGTGGAAATCCTTATATGGATATAGAAGTAAAGGATTTAAGAACACGTATAGAAATTATAGAAAAGGTATCCTGCAAAAGGATTTTAAAATTTGGTCATACCGCCTTTTGGATTGAAGGAAGAATAAAAAGAAGCGAATTGAAGTATCTACTTGTTGATTTTTATGGAAGAAGATTTAACCGAAAATTGGTCGATATGCTCCGCAATCGCATAGCTCTTTCAAACCTATTTGAAAGTTATACCATTAAATTGGTAAGAAATAAGAAAGTAATTCCCTTAGTTGAAGGAGTAGAAAAAAAACCTATTTCTTTAGAAGGTCAGGTAGGTTTCTCTTCCGATGAAGGTTATTTAATGGATTTGGCATTGAAAGTAACCGACCCCTTCGGATCTGGCAGTAGATTTTCCATCCGTTACCGCTTGGCATCCAAAAGAACCTTATATCAACTTTCCTACTTGGACGACTATCTTCTATCGGCAAAAATCTTTGGTGGGGCAAATTTGTTTAAAAAATACGAAGAGCATAGAGATTTCAATCTTTCCACCAAGGGATATTCCATTACTCTTGGTTATCACCTAAACCTCTACACCGATTTAGCCGTTAGCTATATTTCAACCCTATTTGGATTGGATACCCTCTTAACAAATACAAAAAGCGGACGCTTAGAAAAAATATCCCTTTCGGGAGAACTCTACTATCCGATTTACCGCGGCTTGGTTAAAAAAGGTTTGTTAAATGCGTTCTTTCAACTATCGGAAGGAATAAACACTTTTAAATTCTTTAAAACCTCAATAGGTTTGGATTTTTCTCTATTCCTCAAAGAGATTTATACTTCCCTTAAAACCTCAGCTGGGTATGTATCGTCCAGCGCTCCTATTTTTGAAAAATTCTATCTGGGTGGTATTAAAAACTTGAAAGGTTTTAGCTACGAGTCGGTAGCACCTCCCGGTGGGGGAGATATTTATTGGTATATCGGAAATGAGTGGGGGATTCCCCTATTTAAACCTCTTTATCTCTTCGGCGGCTTCGATGTAGGAAATTGTGTAAAGAAAGGCGAAAACCCCTTCGGGGTTATCAAAAAGGATATATTTGTAGGGGTTGGCGGTCTAACGGCGGCAGGTCCCATACGTTTCGTTTTGGCAATACCCCTCAAAAACCGTATACAAATCCAGGATTTCAAATACCTATTTTTGATAGGTTTTAATTTCTAAATGTCCTTTAAAAGTCTTGTCAAATTGATACCCCTTTCGGTTGTAATTTTTGCGTCTTGTGTTCCACGTGGTGTTGTGGAAAAACCATCTCCCTACGTCGGCAAAGAAAAAACAAAACCTCCAATGGAAAAGTCTTCTCAAAAGAACAAAAAA
>JALVTI010000162.1 GCA_027035985.1 Aquificales bacterium
AGCAATTGGTTTCCGAAATATCCCCCGAGGTGGTCGAATTTTACGAGGAGAAAAAATACGAGTTTGGCGGTAACGTATTCGTTCCCGTTTACAACAAAACCTGCAGCGGTTGCTCCATGCAGGTGCCCTCCGCGCAGTATACAAAACTCCTAAGGGGTGAAGGTCTGGTTTACTGCCCCAACTGCGGGAGAATACTCTTTATCGAACAGGGAGGGGGTTAAACAAACCCTTTCCCACCCATTTTTGGAATAACCCAATCGGAAACCCCAGTAAAGGGTTAAAAACCTCAAAAGCCCCCTAAAGGGGAGAAGTTAAAGCCCCTCCGCAATTTTTAATAAGGTTTCAATTACGTAATCGACCTCTTCCTCGGTAAGGGACGGGTAAATTGGCAACGCAAAGAGTTCGTCCCTAAACCTCTCCGCATTAGGGGTTGAAAAGTGTTCGGTATCCCTCAGCTCGTGGAGTAGGTATGAGTAATAAACCTTTGTGCCGATACCCTCCTCTTGAAGTCTCTTAACTATCAAATCCCTTTGAGGGTGGCGTAGGCTGTAAACGTGGTATACGTGATAACCCCTCTCCTTCTGCAGTCCAAAGATATCTTTAAAACTTTCGTTATACCTTTGGGCTATAGCCCGCCTCCGGCGGGTATTCTCCTCCAACCTTCTAAGCGAATGCAATCCAATAGCGCTTTGGAACTCGGAGAGTCTGAAGTTAAAAGCCGGTTCTTCGCCAAAATCCAGGATTGCTTTAACCCTTTCGACGAGGTAGGGGTTCTTTACGGCAACGGCTCCCCCCTCCCCCATGGAAACGTTTTTTGTCGCGTAAAAGCTGAAAGCCGCCATATCGCCCCAAGCGCCGGCTTTTACCCCCTCGTAGTGCGCACCGTGCGCCTGGGCGGCATCCTCCAAAACGTAAACGCCGTATTTTTGAGCCAGTTCGTTAATGGCGGGCATATCAGCCATATTTCCGAATAGGTGAACCGGGAGTATAGCCTTAACGTCGTAGCACTTTAGCGCATCCTCCAGCTGATTTATATCGAGGGTATAGGTTTCATCGACATCCAAAACGAGGGGTTTGCCACCCGCGAGCAAAACCGCATCCACGGTTGCCATAAAGCTCAAAGCCGGCACCACCACATACCTATCCTTAACATCGATAGCGCGCAGGGCGGCGTAAAGCGCCGTAGTTCCGGAGTTTACCGTTTTTACCCACTCTACGCCGAGAAAATTCTTAAACTCCTCCTCAAATTGTTGGGTAAAGGGTCCCCTCGTCAACCTACCCGTTTCTATTATTCTGTTTAAATCCCTTTTAAGTTCCTCCCCTATGCCATCGAACCTAAAGAAGGGTACTTTCATCCTCGGAATGTAGCTATTTTATGTTTTCCAAGCCCGCCCTGGTTGAAATGCAACAACAACCTCCCTAAAATGGACTCGGTTAAATGACCTCCCAGAGGGTTCTTTTCGTGGTATCCAACAACCCCTTTTCGAAAGACCGAAAGACTATCCTCAAACTCCTTGAGGAGCTTCTGAATATCGGAGCGGAGGTTTCCATATACCTCCACGGCAACGGTGTCTGGTGGTTGGGACTTGACGACCTCAGAAGGTTAACCGAAAGGGGGTTAAAGGTCTACTGCGGACGTTCGTCGGTAGCAAAGCGCCATCAAACGGTTCCACCTTGGGTGGAGGAGATGGATATCCAAAGGTTGGTAGACCTCATCCTCGAGAAGGATAAGGTTTTATTCTTTAACTGATGGAGGTGTCCATCGTCCTAAAATCCGACCCCTTTTCGTGGAAGGCGATACAAGCCTTCAAGATAGCCTGCGCCCTTAGTCTGAAAACAAAAACCTTTTTTATAGCCCTTAAGGAGGGTGTTTACTTCCTAACCGATTGGGACCCCGTGGCACTCGGTTACGAAAACTTCAAAGGCTACGAATACAATCAGGAAAATCTCGTATTCCTCGTAGAGGAGGACGATTTCAAAATAAGAAACCTCTCCGAGGACAAAATATGGGCTAAAGACCTAAAGGTGGAGTTTACCGACGAGGAACGCATAGCGGAGATACTGGAAAAATCCCAAGTTGTGGGGGTTTGGTGATGGTCGAAACCCTCTGGTTGGTTAAAAAGAGCGATATCCCCTACACCTTTATAGGGGAAAAAGACATCGTCGTCCTAATAGAGGATGCTGTTTTAAAGATTCCCACAAAGCCGAACTGGTTTGTCTGCAAAGAGGATGCGGAAGCGCGCCGTATAAAGGTTTTGGAGGAAAAACAGCTAACCTACGGGGATATAGCGAAACTGATTTTGGAAGCCAAAAAGGTGGTTGTTTGGTGAAATAGAACCTTTCGATGGAGGAATTATTCGGACTCCTGGCGGTGGCGAAGCCGAAAGGCATAACCTCCACAGGGGTTTTGAACGAAATAAAGAGACATTTCGGGGTAAGGAGAATAGGGCACACGGGGACACTCGACCCCTTTGCGGAGGGGTTGCTCCTGCTACTTTTGGGTAGGGCTACCCGTCTCGCGGAATACTACCAGAGGCTTCCCAAAACCTACCGAGCCGTGGGACTTTTGGGCGTGGAGACCGACACCTACGATATTACGGGAGAGGTTATATCCCGCCGCTTCGCGGCGGCTTTTCCACCTTTGGAGGAAATCGAAAGAGTTGTTAAGTCCTTCGAAGGGGAGATAGAGCAGACCCCGCCACCCTTTAGCGCCAAAAAGGTTGGGGGAAAGAGGGCTTACAAACTCGCCCGTAAGGGGAAGAGAGTCGAACTCAAACCGGTAAAGGTGAAGGTTTACAAAATCGACCTTTTGGAGTATAACCCTCCCCGCTTCACCATTGGGGCAACCGTTTCGGGTGGAACCTATATAAGGAGCTTGGTTAAGGATATAGGGGATAAACTCGGCTTGGGGGCAACCACCGAAAAGCTCCTCAGAACCTCGATAGGGAAACTAACTTTGGAAAACGCCCTCCCTTTGGAGGAACTGTTAAAGGTTTCTCCCGAAAGGTTAAGCGATTTCCTCCTCCCACCCGATGCGGGTCTCGATTTTCCCACACTCGAGGTGTCCGATAGGGAGCTAACCCGTCTGAGGAACGGACAACTTATAGACCTAAAGGGGAATTTTGAAGAAAACCAACTATTAAGGGTCTATGCAAACGGAAAATTCTCCGCCATAGGGAGGGTGGTTAAAGGGAAACTAAAACCGGAGAAGGTGTTCGTTTAAAAGAGTTCCTCCAAAAGTTCCCTAACGACCTCCCTATCGTCGAAGGGGTATCTCTTCCCCTCCACCTCTTGGTAATCCTCGTGTCCCTTACCCGCTATAAGGATTAAATCACCCTCCCGTGCCATTTGGAGGGCTTTCCTTATAGCCTCCCTTCTGTCGACCTCTACGAGGACTTTGTCCTTATCTTTTATCCCCTTTAGGATATCCTCGATAATTTCCTGCGGCTCCTCCCAACGGGGGTTGTCGGAGGTTATCACCACCAGGTCGGAATACCTTTCGGCGATTTGACCCATTAGGGGACGCTTTGTTTTGTCGCGGTTTCCACCCGCACCGAAGACGGTTATTACCCTCCTAGGCTTTAAACCCCTCGCCGTTTGCAAAAGTTTTTCGAGCGCATCGGGTGTGTGGGCATAATCGACCACCACCGCAAAGTTTTTTTCGACAACAACCTCAAACCTTCCGGGGATTTGGGGTAGGTCTCCCACCAAGGGAATTATTTCCCCCAAATCCCACCCGAGGGAATCGAGAAGCGCCAAAACCCCCGCGAGGTTTTGAATTTGAAAACCACCCCTTAAATTGGTCTCAACCCTATACCTCCTCCCATCGAAGGTTTGAAGTTCAAAGGTGTTCCCTTCGAGGGTGGAAATGGGGTTCAAAACCCTGTAGTGGCTACCCTCCGAAAAGCCGAAACCCCTTAGGCGGAACTCCTCCACAA
>JALVTI010000163.1:0-2488 GCA_027035985.1 Aquificales bacterium
CCGAGTTTTTGGTCTTCGTTATCGACCTCAACCTCGTTTTCGATGTTTTGGGATGCCCTTACAAGGGAAGTTCCACCACCGGGAACGATACCCTCTTCGAGTGCCGCTTTGGTAGCGTTAACGGCGTCCTCAACCCTGTATTTCTTCTCTTTGAGGTCGGCTTCGGTGGGCGCACCGACTTTGATTATTGCGACACCACCGGTGAGTTTAGCCAGGCGTTCTTGGAGTTTCTCCCTGTCGTAGTCGGAAGTGGTTTCTTCGATTTGACGCTTGATTTGCTCGATGCGTTTCTTAATCTCTTCGGGGTCACCTTTACCGCCGATAATAGTGAAGGTTTCCTTATCGACTACAACCTTGTCGGCTTGTCCGAGCATATCGAGGGTTACGTGTTCGAGTTTGATACCGAGGTCTTCAGTAATGGCGGTTCCGCCGGTAACAACCGCAATGTCCTGTAGGTATTCCTTTCTCCTTTGACCGAATCCAGGAGCCTTAACCGCGCAAGTCCTTAGAACACCCTTGAGGTGGTTTACAACCAAGGTTGCGAGCGCTTCGCCTTCAACGTCTTCGGCTATGATAAACAGAGGTCTGCCAGCTCTTGCAACCTGCTCGAGAACGGGGAGCAGTTCCTTAATGTTGTTAATCTTCTTCTCGTATATGAGGATGTAGGGGTTTTCCAATTCACAAGTCATTTTCTCGGGGTTGGTTATGAAATACGGAGATAGGTAACCCCTGTCGAATTGCATACCCTTAACGACTTCGAGGGTGGTTTCGGCAGTCTTGCCCTCTTCTACGGTGATAACCCCGTCCTTACCGACCTTTTCAATAGCGTCGGCGATGAGCTTACCGATTTCGGGGTCGTTGTTTGCGGAAACGGTTGCAACCTGCTCGATTTCTTCCCTGGTTTCAACCTTCTTGGACAGTTTCTTGAGGTTTTCAATTACCTTTTTGGCGGCTTTTTCCATACCCCTCCTGATGTCCATGGGGTTGGCGCCGCCGGTTATAGCCTTGATACCCTCGTTGAAGATAGCCTGTGCCAATACGGTTGCGGTGGTTGTTCCGTCACCGGCTTTGTCGTTGGTTTGGGATGCAACCTCTTTAACGAGTTGTGCACCGACGTTTTCCAAGGGGTCGGGCAACTCTATTTCTTTGGCAACGGTAACACCGTCTTTGGTTACGATGGGAGCACCCCACTGCTTTTCGATAATAACTTCCCTACCTTTGGGACCCAAGGTAACCTTAACGGCGTTTGCAAGTTTATCTACACCAGCCTTTAGTTTAGCCCTAGCCTCTTCGCCATATACAATTTTTTTAGCACCCATCTTCATACCTCCCTCCTTTGTTTTTTAATTACTTCTCGAGAACAGCCAAAACTTCGTCCTCGGAAAGGATTAGATATTTCTCACCTTCGAGCTCAACCTCGGTTCCGGCGTATTTGTTGAAAACAACGTAATCGCCCACTTTAACGCAGAGAGGTTTTATTTCACCGTTTTGAAGAAGCCTTCCCTCTCCAACGGCGATAACCTCACCCACTTGGGGTTTCTCTTGAGCGGTATCGGGAATGATAATTCCGCTGGGAGTCCTCTGCTCTTGAGGTTCCTCAACCTTAACAACTATCTTGTCGTATAGGGGTTTGAGTTTTGCCATCGCCCGCCTCCTCCTTTTGGTTTCTATCATTTAAATATAGCAAGCTCACATTTTTTTGTCAACGCGTATTTCACATTTTTTGAGTCGATTAAACTTAAGTCCCTTTATCGGAAACAAATACATTTCAAATACCGCAAGGGGTCTGAAATTGGAACAAAACCGCTTGGAGGTTTTTAAGAACCGATGAAACCCTTTAAAGGTAGGGGAAAAAATAAACCTCTCAAAGGACGGCGGTGGCTTCTTTTCTAAAAGGGGTTTGTTATTTGGTGAAAAATCGCCACTTATAGGACGCAAACAATTCCCCTCCTTTTGTGGGAAGAACTCGTTTTCCCCTTAAGGGGTTTTAAAGGAATGTTTTTATCAACCGATGCAGGGCTAAAGGTGGAAGTGGTTAACCCCTTAAGGGTTGGCGATTTAATAAGTTCCGTCAAAGGGAAAAATCTCCCCCGAAGGGGCTAACCCCTTGAAATTTGAAAGGTTTTTCGGTATATTTATTTCCTTGGCAAGGCTGGGTAGCTCAGTTGGCTAGAGCGGGGATCTCATAAGTCCCAGGTCCGGGGTTCGATTCCCCGCCCAGCCACCTCTTCGCTAAAATTCCCCCTATGTCCAAAGTAGCCGTCATAACCGGTGTCCGTCGGATAGGTTTCTACGTAGCCCAATATCTGTTAAACAGCGGATACCACCTCGCGGTTCTCTACAAAAGTTCCGCCCAAAGGGTGGAGGAGTTGAAATTCTACGCCGAGAGTTTGGGAAAGGAGCTTCTCCCCTTCGAGGTCGATTTAACGAAACCGGAAACCTACAGGGGTGTTCCCCAAAGGGTTTTCGAACACTTCGGGAGGATAGA
>JALVTI010000163.1:2588-3921 GCA_027035985.1 Aquificales bacterium
ACTTCAATAACCACTTTGGGAGTCTTCGTTATCTTTTCCCCCTCTTCGTTGCAAACAACGGCTATGTCGGGGCGTAAAACGGTGTATTCGTTTACGATGTAATCGGTGTCTATGGTGGCGATGCAATCTTTACACTCATCTTCTTCCCGCAACTGTCCTTCTATTAAATAGGCGAGGTATAGAATAAGCCGCTGGTGTTTAAGTGAAGGGGAGGCTAGGGCGTAGGGAATGCCGTCGATAAGCTCCCAATCCCCTTTCCACTTTTCGTAATCCTCCACCGTGTAGCGTGGAAGGGGTATGTTGTATCCCCTTACGGGTTTTGAAGAACTCTTAATACCCATTTAAAGGTTATTTAAAAGAAAAATTTTTCCGCAAGGTGGTAAACCCATTCCAGTAAGGCTGAAGTAAACCCTCCAAGGACTGCAAAAAATAACCAACGACCGTCCAGGTGGAATTCCCATCTATAACCTTCTTCGATTTCGGTCAATCTCAACCATTTGACGCTGTATATGTCTATATAAATAATGTCGCCGTCTATCTCGCCAGAGTAGGGGGCGCAGTCCATTAGAAATATTTCTATAGCAAAATCAAAAGCCCGCCGAAGGCGGGGGTTTATATTCCATTCAAATGGCAAAGCCAAAAGTTTATCTGGTAAGCCTGGGCTGTTCGAAAAATACGGTTGACAGCGAGAGGGTGTTAAAACTCTTGGAAGAGAAATATGAACCTACCGCCGACCCGTCAGAGGCAGACCTATTACTGGTAAACACCTGCGGTTTTATAACCCCTGCAAAGGGGGAGAGTATAGAAACTATTCTCCAACTGGCGGACGTTAAGAAAAAGGACGCTAAACTTGTGGCTTTCGGGTGTTTCGTAAAACGCTATATGGAAGAGCTAAAGAGGGAACTCCACGAGGTGGATATCCTATTACCCACCGAACCCTATAAGGAGATATGTAACTTTTTCGACCTCAAAGTGTGCGATTTGAAAAAGAGGGAACTCCTCACCCCGAGGGGCTACGCCTATCTGAAAATCTCCGAGGGGTGCAACCGAACCTGTGCTTTCTGCGCTATTCCCAAGATTAGGGGAAAGTTTCGCTCCAAACCTATAGGGGAATTGGTCGACGAAGCCAAATACCTAATAGATACCTACGGAATTAAGGAACTCGTTTTGGTCTCTCAGGATACCTCCTATTACGGGAAGGATATTTACGGAAAGTTTGCCCTTCCGAGGCTTTTGGACGAACTCCAAAAACTACCCCTAAAGTGGATAAGGCTTCACTACCTATACCCCGCGAAGGAGGTTTACGAAATAGTCGATTACCTCGAAAGGTCTT
>JALVTI010000164.1 GCA_027035985.1 Aquificales bacterium
TTGTTGGTTATTGTAAAAACGGGTTCCTCGGTAGTTTGACCTATCTTCAACCATTTGACACCTTTGGAGTTTAGGAATTCCTCGAACTCACCCTCTTTGGAGGGGTCGACCGATACGACCACCCTCGTGGGGTTTTCGGAAAAGAGGAAGAAATCAACCCTCTCGTCGGTGTAAAGTTCTATCCTTGCCCCTATTGTGGTTTCGGGTAAAAAGAGACCCTCGAGGAGGGTAACTATCAGACCGCCGAGGCTGATATCGTGCACACCCGTAATAAGGCGTTTATTATTTAACTCCACGAGGGTGTCTATAAGTTTTTTCTCCTCCTCGAGGTCTATATCGGGAATATCACCCTTAACCAGTCCGTGGACTTCTTTTAAAAATTCGCTACCGGCTACGGAGGGAGATTTTTCTATATCCCCTATGAGGTAAAGGATGTTATTCGGTTTAAAGACCGACGGGGTATAGTTGGTGTAATCCTCCAAAACTCCGACCGCCACGACCACGGGGGTGGGGTAGATGTTTCTAATCTCTTCACCGCTAACTGTCTCGTTGTAAAGGGATACGTTTCCGCTAATTACGGGGACGTTTAGCTTTTCGCAAGCCTCCGCCATTCCTTCAATAGCCTTGACGAGCTGATACATAATTTCGGGTCGCTCGGGATTTCCGAAGTTTAGGTTGTCGGTAATCGCCAAAGGTTTAGCCCCCACGCAGGCGACATTTCGGCACGCCTCAGCTACGACCCACTTTCCACCCTTGTAGGGGTCTAAATAGACCATTCTCCCGTTGCCGTCGTTGGAAATGGCGACTCCCTTTTCGGTGTATATTTCGGGTCTCAGTTTCCACTTTAGGCGGATAACGGCGGCGTCCCCTCCGGGGGTATAGACGGTATTGGTTCCCACTTGATGGTCGTATTGTTCGTAAATCCACCTCTTGGAGGCTACATTTGGAGATGAGACCACCTTTAGGAGCGCCTCTTTAATATCGACCTCCGGAAGGGTATTCTGGTCGAAACTTTTGACCTCTTTGAGGTATTCGGGCTCTTTGTAAGGTCTGTCGTAAACGGGAGCCTCATCGACTATCGCGCTCACGGGCAGGTCTGCCACAAGCTCACCTTTGTAGTAGGCTTTAAAGCGCTTGTCGTCGGTGGTCTTGCCCACAACGGCGTGGGCGAGGTGCCACTTCTTGGCGATTTTTTCGAGGAGGGGGAGCTTATCCTCGGTGGTTATAAGAAGCATCCTCTCCTGACTTTCGGAGAGGAGTATTTCAAAAGGTGTCATGCCCTCCTCACGGAGGGGAACGTTTTCTAAGTAAAGCTCAACCCCCAAGCCGCTCTTAGCCGCAAGCTCGGAGGCGCTACCCGCCAAACCGGCGGCACCCAAATCCTGCATACCCACAATCGCCTTTTCGTCGGTTGAAATGATTTCCCATATAGCCTCTATGAGCTTTTTACCGTAAAAGGGGTCTCCTATCTGGACGTTGGGGCGCTTCTCCTCTATATCCTCCCCGAATTCGGCGGACGCCATAGTTGCGCCCTTTATCCCGTCTCTGCCGGTTTCGGAGCCTATTAGAAAGAGTAGTTGTCCCGGTGCGGTCGCCCTCGCCCTGTACATCTTGCCGGCGGGTATAACCCCGAGACAGAAGGCGTTGACAAGGGGGTTTGTAGTGTAGCTCTCTTCGTAAAAGGTATCCCCACCTACGGTGGGAACCCCTATCGGGTTTCCGTATCCGCCTATCCCCTTAACAACACCCCTATTCAGTTCTCTACTCTTTGCGTCTTTCCTTATATCCCCAAATCTCAAGGAGTCGGTTAAGGCTATCGGGCGCGCGCCCATCGAGAGGATATCCCTAATAATTCCACCGACACCCGTTGCGGCGCCGTGGTAGGGCTCTATATAGGAAGGGTGGTTATGGCTCTCTATCTTAAAGGCAATCCAAACGTTGTCGTCAATCTCCACCACTCCCGCGTTTTCGCCGGGACCCTGAACCACCCAGAGGGCTTTTGTCGGAAATTTCCTTAAGTGCTTTCTGGAAGATTTGTAGGAGCAGTGCTCACTCCAAAGGGTTCCGAATATTCCGAGCTCAACCTCGTTGGGTTTTCTCTTTATCAGTTCCCTAATGAGGTTGTATTCCTCCTCGGTCAGCCCGTGCTCTTCCCAAGGCTTGTTTTCCATTAGGGGTTTAATTCTAAATCCCTCCCCCAAAGGGTCTTATAGATATTCCTTGATGCTCCAAAAGGTGGTTGAAAAGATTTCCAGACAGGGGTTGGACGGATTTCTCTTCTCCTCCCAACCTTCGGTCTTCTATCTAACCCGCTTTAGGTCTACCCACGCATACGTCCTCCTGACCTCAAAGGGTGAAAGGGTCTTAATAACGGATAGCCGCTACACGCTAAAGGCTGAAAGGGAATTAAAACCCCAAGGATGGAAGGTAATAGAGGTAAAGGCTCCCCTCTTTGGGAACTTGGTAAGTATTCTCTCCGATTTCGGCGTTAAAAGGGTTGCCCTCGAGGGGGATAGGGTCAAATACGATTTCTTCGAGAGATTCAAATGCACCGCCTTTAGGAGGGGGATAGAGGTAATCCCCCTATCGGGGTTTTTGGACGAATTTAGGATGGTCAAAACGGCGGAGGAGATAGGGTTTATCCAAAAGGCGGTCGAGATTACCGATAAAGCCTACCAAAGGTTGGTCGAATTTCTAAGGGAAAACCAAAAGAGGTTAACCAAACTAAAGGAATCCGACCTAAGGAGGTTTCTAATCTGCGAATACCTCAAAGGGGGTGCGGAGGGTGAGAGCTTTCCGTCCATAGTGGCAACCGGGGATAACTCCGCCATACCCCACCACGAAACGTCGGAAACCCCCTTAAGGGAAAACGCACCCCTCCTGATAGACACCGGGTGTGTGTATAAGGGCTATTGCTCCGACTTTACGAGGACTCTCTTTATTGGAAACCCCGACCGGGAACTGCTAAAGGTTTACGAAGTGGTTAGGGAGGCACACCTTAGGGCGGTGGAGGCGGTAAAGGTAGGAAGACTGATAGGGGAGGTCGACCTAGCCGCGCGGGAGTATATAGAGAGAGCCGGTTACGGGAAATTCTTCACCCACTCCACCGGTCACGGCGTCGGGATAGAGATACACGAACCCCCGAGGGTCTATAAAAACGACAAAACCCCCATAAGGGAGGGAATGGTCTTCACCATAGAACCGGGGATTTACCTACCGGGAAAGGGAGGGGTAAGGCTCGAAAATATAGTCGTTGTCACCGATAAAGGAGCAAAAATCTTACAAAAAACCTCCCTCGATGTAGTGGTGATTTAAGACAAGTCCTTTTGAAGGTTCTCCTTTTTTCCTCACCAACTTAAGTTGTGTTTAAATTATCCTCTTGCAGAAATCGATGCAAAATTTCCCTTCCTCCGAGGGTTAATAAAATGTTCTATTGGAAATTAGGCGGAGGATTTATTAATGTCCACAAAAACCAAAGTTTATGTAATAACCTCCGGAAAAGGCGGGGTTGGAAAATCAACAATAACCGCAAACTTGGCAACCGCACTGGCTAAGTTGGGCAAAAAAGTTTTGGCGATAGATGCCGATATAGGTTTGAGAAATCTCGATATGCTTCTCGGTTTGGAAAACCGCATCGTATACGATATTCTCGATGTGGTGGAAGGGAGGGCTGAACCTCCCGACAAAGCTTTTATAAAGGATAAAAATGGTCTTCCCCTATACCTAATAGCGGCGAACCAAACAAAAAACAAAGACGCCATAAGTGAAGAGCAAATGGTAAATCTCATTAACCGTTTAAAGGAAGAATACGATTTCGATTTTATCTTAATAGACTCGCCAGCGGGAATAGAACAAGGATTTAAAAAT
>JALVTI010000165.1 GCA_027035985.1 Aquificales bacterium
GTGGGGTCTCAAAGCCCCGTCCTCCGAGAGGACTCGGTTTCCACCCCTCAAAAGTTGGGTGTATATGTGAAACCACTTAAAGGGTAGGTTTTCAAAAATCCCCTTTAGGGTCTCTTCGAACCTTTCGACCTCTCGGAGGCACAGGTTGCAGTCGAACACCTTTAGGCGGAGGTTTTTCCCTTTTGCCAATCGGAGGAGTTTTTTCCTCTCACCCTCCCCGCAGGTTGGGGCGAAAATAACCCCTCTGCGGTTTAGGGTTACCTCGCAACCCGCAAGGGGAAGGGTGAAAAACTCGCCTACCCTCGGCGGTTTGTCCTCGAGCGCCTCGCGGATTACCTGCACGGTGGCGGTGTCGCCCACCTTTCTACCTTCGGAAGCCTCGGAGAAGGGCAGGAAAGCCTCCCCCCAAGGGGTGTCGACGAAGAACCCGCCGAGGTTTTCGGCTTTTCCTACAACCCTTGCGGGGGTAAAGGAAAATAGGGAAGCCCCCCGCAGAGGTGTGAAACCTATATCGACCACCTCCCCGTTTTGGAGTAAAACCGACAGATACCCCTCCGAAAGGGAGTAAACGACAACCTCTCCCATTAAGGGGGAAAGGTTAATCCCCTTTTAAAGGAGCTACTTTTTGCAAAACCCTTAGGAGGTTTTAGATTTTTCCCTCTCCTTTAGGTGGAGGGCGTAAAGACCTACCGCTATAGATAAGCCTCCTATTAAAAGAACCAGTAATAGGAAGTAGAAATAAACCTCATTCATTCGTTTGTCCCTCCTTTAGAACGCCAGAGATATAAATAAGTGTAAAACCCGTTGTGAAGCTTAAGAGTGCGACTACAAAACCCCATAAGGGATTGACTATTTCACCCTTAATTAGTGGTTGAAATATCCATGTCGCCATAGCCAGCAAGCCGATGTTGTAAAGGGCTTTACCCGTTTCTTCCAAAGCCTTAGCCAACGCGGAGAGGTTTAGGTTTTTTAACAACTTCCACATAGGGTTAAAGGTTTAGTTGAATTGTTTAACCAAAATAATTTATAAAATCAGCATCGCATCGCCGTAGGAATAGAACCTGTAGCCTTTATCGACAGCCTCTTTATAGGCGCGCAGAATAAATTCCCTACCGGCAAAGGTGGAGACCAGCACGAGAAGGGAGCTTTTGGGCAAGTGGAAGTTTGTTATCATCGCATCGACCACCGCGAAGCGGTGTCCCGGTTTTATATAGAGGTCGGTAAAGCCCTTAAAGGGTTTGTATCCGGCGGTTTCGAGGGCTCTCACCACCGTGGTGCCGACCGCGACAACCCTTCCACCCCTCTCTTTGGTCTCCTTTATCCTTTCGACCACCTCTTTGGAGACTTCGACGTATTCGGGGTCCACTTTGTGGTCTAAAACATTTTCAACCTTTATAGGTTTGAAGGTTCCAAGTCCCACGTGGAGGGTTATATAGGCGATATCTACCCCCTTTTTGCGGAGTTCCTCGAAAACCCTTTCGGTGAAGTGGAGGCTGGCTGTGGGGGCGGCTACCGAACCCTCCTTTCGGGCGAATACGGTTTGATACCTCTCGCGATCTATCGGCTCCTCGTCCCTCTCGAGGTAGGGGGGAATGGGAATTTTCCCGTATCGGTAAATCTTCTCCATTACATCCCCATCGGGGGATAGGAGTTCAACCTCGAAAAGGGGTCCCTCGACCTGTTTAACGATTACCGCCTTTAGGTCGGAGGCAATCTCTATCTCCAAACCGGGTTTTATCTTCTTCCCGCCTACGAGGGCGTGCCAGCGGTTTTTTTCGGGGAGTTTTCGGTTTAGGAGAACCTCTACCCTTCCGCCGGTGGGTTTATGCCCCAAGAGGCGGGCGGGAATGACTTTTGTATCGTTCAAAACCAATAAATCCCCCTTCTTGAGGTATTTGGGGAGGTTGTAAAACCTGTCGTGGGTAATGGTTTGACTTTTTCTATCGAGAACCATCAGCCTCGAGTGGTCTCTCGGGGTTACGGGGTATTTCGCGATTAACCGCTCGGGGAGTTCGTAGTCGTAGAGCGATACGGGGATAAACTCTTTTTCCCTTTCCATTCTCGGGAATTAAAGATTATCTTTCCGACCAAAGGTAGTAGGAATTTTTATTACCTACCTAAAAAGGTTACTTCAGTCGGTAAGTTCTCCCAAAATTGGGAATCTATCTAAAACTTCGTCTCCGTGCGGTGCAAATTTCAAATCTTCCGTTAGGTCTTGTCCCGCGCTGTGCTCTCCCCAATGTTCGCCGTTGTGCTAGAGGTGGCTGTCACTAACATCGTAAACCTTCCCTTTGTAGGCTATGTAAGCCGGTCTCCCATTTTTTCCGTCGTATTTTTTGAGTTCCTCACGGGTGAACTTTCTCATAAAAGACCCCTAAAGGGGAAATTTAGAAAGGAAAAGGACACTATTGGGTTAGTTTTTGCAGTATTTTTTCCCTCCAGCGGTTTGCCTTTCGGTAAATCTCCTCCTCGTTGAGGGTTAGGACTTTGTAGTTTTCCATTATCACCCTGCCGCGCGCCACGACGGTTTCTATATCCCCCGCCTGGGCGGAATAGACCAGTTGGGCAGTCGGGTCGTAGAGCGGTTGCAGATGCGGCTTTTTGGCGTCCACCACTATCAGGTCGGCGTCGTAGCCCTCTTTAATCCTACCCGCCTTTATTCCCACGCTCTCGAAGCCGTTTGCGGTCGCTATTTCAAGCGCCTGCGCCGAGGATAGGGCGGTCGGGTCGAGGTTTACGCCCTTTTGGAGTTTAGCCATGGTAGCCATCTCCTCGAGCATGTTGAGGTTGTCGTTGGAAGCCGCCCCGTCGGTTCCGAGGCAGACCTTTATGCCCCTTCTGAGGTAATCGCTAATAGGTGCTATGCCCGAGCCGAGCTTTAGGTTACTCTCGGGGCAGTGGGCTACCTTCGTTCCGCTCTCGGCTACAAATTCCCTCTCCTCCTCGTCGAGCCAAACCATGTGGGCGGCTATCACCCTATCCCTCAAAAGTCCCAGGTTTTTCATGTGCCTTACGGGGGTGGTTTTATATTTCTCCTCAACCTGTGCCAATTCACCTTTACTTTCCGCTAAGTGGATATGGTAGGGAACATCGAACTCCTCGGCGAGTTCCATCGCCTTGGTGAGCGTTTCGGGGGAACAGGTATAAACGGCGTGGGGTGCAACCACGGGAATAATATCTCTATCCCCCTTAAAGTGCTCAATAAATTCCCTCGCCCTCTTTAGGTATTCCTCCGGGGAGGAGGCCACCTTTGTTGGGAAATCCAATATTCCAAAACCCAAAGCGGCGCGGATACCGGCTCTTTTCACCACATCGGCGGTGTACTCCTCGAAGAAATACATATCCAGGTAGAGGGTTGTCCCCGACTTTATCATCTCGAGGACTGCAAGCTCAACCCCATCGCGGACAAACTCGGGGGATACGAACTCGCCCTCGAGAGGCCATATAACTTTGGTGAGCCACTCCATCAGGGGCAAATCGGCGCCTATGCCCCTAAAGAGGTTCATCGCCGCGTGGGTGTGCATATTTGCGAAGGCGGGTGCTACTATTTTGCCGGTAGCGTTGATAACCTTGTCGGCTTCGTATTTGGAACTCAAATTTTCGCCAACTTGGGCAATCTTCCCGTCCTTGACCGCTATGTCGCCGACAAATTGACCTTTTTCGGTGTTGGTGATAATCCAACCGTTCTTTATCAGGAGGTCAACCTTTTCCATAAAGACTTCTAATGGTAAGGAAAAGCCCGCCGCTTCGCGGCGGCGGGGGGTGGAATTATTTGAAAGCCTTTTCGAGAGCCTGCTCGAGGTCGGCGATGATATCCTCGGCGTTCTCCAGCCCCACGGCTAGGCGTATCAGATTTTCGGTAATGCCTATTTTTTCCCTTATCTCGGGGGGTATCTGCTTGGCAGCGCTTATAACGGGGTAGCTAGCTATGGTCTCCGGCGCGCCGAAGGAGGGGGAGGTGAATATCATCTTCAGGTTTTGGAGGAATTTGATGACCTCGTCGCGACCGCCCTTTATCTTGAACGAGAGCACCCCACCGGCGCAGTAGTCCTTAAAGAGTTTTTTCGCCAGGTCGTAGTAGGGGCTTTCGGGCAAAGAGGGGTATAGGACTTCCTCCACCTTGGGGTGGTTTTTGAGAAATCTCGCCACCTTTAGGGCGTTCTCGCAGTGGCGCCTCATACGGAGCTCGAGGGTCTTGAGACCCCTGTCTATAAGGAAGGCTTCGAAGGGTGCGAGAATGCCGCCGAAGTTGTTCCTCCAATCCCAGAGTTCCTTGGTGGTGGCGAGGTCGCCTATAACCGCACCGCCAACCGCATCGGCGTGCCCCACCATATACTTGGTGAGACTGTGGATTACCACATTCGCCCCGTCCCGCAGCGGTTTGTAAAGGACGGGCGTGGCAAAGGTGTTGTCGACTATAAAGGTCGTTCCAGTCTCTTTGCAAGCCTCGGCGATGCGGGGTATATCGAACACCTTTAGGGTCGGATTGGTTATGGTTTCCAAAAAGAGGACTTTTATATCCTTATCCAACCCCTTTAGGATTTCCTCGGTGTCGGGGAATACGAAGACCGGTTCTATTCCGAACTTCTCCGCCAAACGTTTGACTAATTTTTGGGTTGTTCCGTAACTCTCGTAGGGCATTAAAATCTTGTCGTCCTTTCCGAGGAAGTGGACAAGCGTTGTCGATATCGCCGACATTCCGCTGGCAAAGCAGAGCGCGTCCTCACCCTCTTCGAGGAGGGCGAGCTTCTTTTCGAGGAGCATAACGGTGGGGTTTTCTTCCCTCGAATACTTCAGTTCGGTATCCCTATGGGTGATGACCGATTTGCCGCGTTGCTCGAAGGAGACGGTTTGATATATCGGGGGGTGGAGGGATTTTATGGGCTCGTATTTGTCCTTACCCCCGTGTATCGTTAGGGTTTGTATGTGCTTTTCCATTTTCGCATCCAACCTCCGTCAAAAGGTTTAAAGACTTTATATTACGGAGGGGGTAAGGTGCGGCCTTGACCGAAACGGGTAAAGGGAGGAAAGGGTTTTAGGACATGTATTTGTAGATTATCCAGGTTTGGATAATGCTCAAAATGTTGTTAAAAGTCCAATAGAGCACCAAACCGCTGGGAAAGGTGGCGAAGAGGAAGGTAAAGACCAGCGCCATTATATACATCATCTTGTTCTGCTGCGGGTTGGGGGAGGGGGTTATCCACGATTGGGCTATCATCGTCAGACCCATCAGTATCGGCAGTATGTAGTAGGGGTCGGGCTGGGCGAGGGAGGGTATCCACAGGAAGCGCTCGAGCGCCAGGTCGGGGGTAACTATCAAAACCTTGTAAAGGGCGAAGAATACCGGAATCTGTATCAGTATCGGTAGACATCCCCCGAAGGGGTTAAAGCCGACCTCTTTGTAGAGTTTCACCATCTCCTGCTGGAGTTTCTGCGGGTCGTTGGCGTATTTGCGTTGCAGTTCCTGCAGTTTGGGGGTGAGTTCCTGCATCTTTTTCATCGATCGGGTAGAGAATATCATCAGCGGGAAGAAAATGAGCTTCAGCAGCAGCGTTAGAACGAAGATAGCCGCAACCCAGCTGTGGAATATCTTGTGGAAAAAGTATAGCACCAAAAAGGTCGGGTAGGCGAGGAACTTGAGGACGCCGAAATCTATCGCGTCTACGAAATTAACCTCCTTCAGGAGGTCGTATTCCTTGGGACCCTCCAAAAAGAGGATTTGGGAGTTCGGTTTAACCTCTATTGCGGTGGCTCCCACATATTTGGTTACCCCATTGTGGATATAGGAGACTTTAAACACAACGGCGGTGTCGGTGTTGTATTTAGCCGCCTTTAGGAAGTATCTGCCCTCCTCACCGCTCCAAACGATGTTGCCGTGGAAGGGTGTAACACCGGGCAGGTCTTCTATATTCGGTCTCAAAACCTCGCCGTTGGAGAGTTTGAAGATGGGACCTATATGGGTGTGGAAGGGTTTTTCGTTTGGCGTCATTCCCAGGTAGAGGTAGGGGTCTTTAATACCCTCCACCTTTAGGTCGAGTTTGACGATGTAACCCTCTTTGGAAAAGGTAAAGACCTTTTCAACCTTTATTCCGTCCCTGTCGAGGGAGCAGGAGACCTTATACCCCTCTTTGGTGCAGTTGTATGTGGAGAAGTTCACCAACTTGGTGGTCTTCCAATCGGAGGTCAGCACCTCGAGGGGGTAGATGTTGTAAGCCCTTTCGTAGGGTTCTATTAACTCCTTTTTAAACCTCCTGTCGTAGGCGGAAACGACTTTTGCACCCTCGAGGGCTATCTTCACACTTAAATCGGTTCCATTAACGGTTATAAAGTGTTTCGGTTTCTCCCTCTCGCGGTCGGTTCCCAGGTAGAGGTTTACGTTTACGGGTGTCGTTTGAAGGGTTTTCACCCCGTTTTGGGTTTGGGTTTGATTGGAAACCCCCGGTTGGTTTTGACCGGCGAGGTGCTTCGAGGCGAAAAAGTAATCGTAGGCTATGAACACGCCGAAGGCGATAGCCAAAAAGAGGAGATACCTCCTCCAGTCGAAGTTTTCCATTTCTCCAATCCTCCGAAAGTGGTTAATGGAAAAAGACTATTAAACGAAGAGGGCGGAAGAGCTTCTGAAAATCGACAGAATACGGTCGAGGAGACCTTTTTTCTCCTCCTTGGGTTGTTCGGCTTCCCCTTTCCCCTCTTTGGGGGGTTTCTCCTCCCTTTTCTCCTCTTTGGGTTTCGGTTTTTCGAGGATTATCTCCTCTATGTGGTCGTCGAGGATGATAACCTCGTCGCAGACAGCCCTAAGGAGCGGGGAGCTGTTTCTCTTAAAGGTTGCGTTTATAACCCTCTTTCCCAAATCCTGAATGGTCTCGACGGTGTAGCAAAAGTCGCTGTCGCCGCTCACAAGTATGGCGGTGTCGTAGGCGTCTCTAAAGGCGAGCGCCAGCATATCGGTGGCGAGCATTATGTCGACCTCTTTCTCCAGCCACTCGCCGGTGGCGAGCTTGCGCAGATTTGCCATGCGGGGTTTAATCCCCATATTCTTAAGCTCGCCTATAAACTTCCTTTGGCGCATCAAACTGTCCCACTCGGGGGTGTCCTTTTCGACATCCTCCACGCGGGGCATCGACGAGTAGTAATAAGCCCTCACCAGGTATTTACCATCCGAGAGGAAGGAAACCAACTTCGAGTAGTCTATCTTTATGTTTAAAGCCCTAATGGCGTGAAAGACGTTTGAACCGTCGATGAAAATAACAACCCGCTCCTTTACCAGCATATCTTTATCTCCGACCATTTGGTGTTTAGAAAGATAAACAGGATAACAGGAAGGGCATTAAAGCAGTTCTCCCTCGCCGATACCCTCCTCCCCTATCTCCTCGAGGGCTTTCTTTACCTTTTCCAGGGCGGTGTAAAAGTCGTCCTCTATCTTCCTGACCCTTTTGCCGTAAACCCTTTGGACAGCCTTTCGGAGTAGTTCGGTCTTCATAAGGGCGTTTGTCATGCCGAGCTTTTCGTAAACCGCGTTTAGCACCTCACCGACTTCATAGACCTTTTTAGCCCTCCGCCTACGTTCCTCTGCGGCTTCCGAAAGGGGTAGGCTCAAAAATTCGTCTATCTTTTTAAGCAAGTTTTCAAAAGCCCCTGCGGGGAATTTTTTGTTAATCTCCTCGAGTACAAAACCGAGCGTGATGTAGGAAGGCTCTTCGATGTAGAAGGCGAGTTCGAGCTCCTCCATCTCGGGGTTTAGCTCCAAAAACTGCTTGTAGAGCCTGTAGGCTTGGGAAGCCTTTTCCCTTATGTTGGGCGGCTTTTCGGTGTTGAACTCCATAATGTTGAGGGCTAAATCTTTGGGGATAACGATGGACGGCAGTTCTTTAGCCCCGAGCATTTTAGCCGCCTCGAGGCGGTGCTGTCCATCTATTACGTAAAAACCCTCCTCTCCCTCCTCCCGGTAGACGATTATCGGGTGGAGGAAGCCGAGCTTCTCCATCGAGATGAAGAGCCTCTTTACGAGCAACTCCGACAAATCCCTCTGAAAGGGTGGAACTTTGAGTTCCCCTACTGGTATGAGGGCGAATTTAAGGGGTATCCCCTTAATGGGGTCGTTGTATTCCGCCAACACCTTCATAGGTTATTAAATGTTGTTTGGGAAACCCGTAAAGAAACCTAAAAGGTTAAAAAATTTTCCCTTTAAAGGTGAACCGGGCGAAAGAAATCCCCTTGCGGGGAAAAGAAATTTATCCTCCCAAGTATTTGAAAGCCTTGTCCCCTATATCACGCCTGTATTGCATACCCTCGAAATGGATTTTTTCCACGGCGTCGTAGGCACGCTCCTTAGCCTCCCTCAAGGCATTCCCCAAACCTACGACTGTCAAAACCCTACCGCCGGCGGTTACTATTTTGTCCCCTTCCCTCTTGGTGCCGGCGTGGAACACCACCACATCGGGGAGCCTTTCGACCTCCTCCAATCCGTAAATTACCTTTCCGGTTTCCGGCTTTTGGGGGTAACCCTTGGAGGCTAAAACCACACCCAAAGCCCATTTGGGGGAAACCTTCAATTCGACACCCCTAATGTTGCCCTCCAATATCTCCATCAGGTGTTCAACCAGGTCGCTTTCGACCCTTGTAAGTATCGGCTGGGCTTCGGGGTCTCCCAAACGGACGTTGAACTCCAAAACTTTGGGGCCCTCCTTTGTAAGCATCAGACCGGCGTATAGGAAACCCCTGTAGTGGATACCCTCCTCTGCCAAACCCTTCAAGGTGGGTTCTATAACCTCCTTTCTAATCCTCTCCTCGGTCTCCTTATCTATAACCGGCGTGGGTGAGTAGGCTCCCATTCCCCCCGTGTTGGGACCCCTGTCACCCTCCAAGAGCCTCTTGTGGTCTTGCGAGGTGGGGAGGGGTATGTAATCGGTGCCGTCCGCCATGACCATGTAGGAGGCTTCCTCACCCTCGAGGAACTCCTCGACGACCACCCGCTTGCCGGCTTCCCCGAGGATACCCTTAACCATTAGGTCGTCCACAACCTTTAGGGCTTCCTCCTGCGACTGGCAGACAAAGGCGCCTTTACCCGCCGCCAGTCCGTCCGCCTTTACGACGACCCTCTCGCCGAGAGTTTTCACAAACTCCTTAGCCTCGTCGGGGTTTTCAAAGGTGCCGTAGCGGGCGGTGGGAACGCCGTATTTCTGCATAAAGTTTTTGGCGAAAACCTTGGAGGCTTCCAGCATAGCCCCCCTCTTGTCGGGACCGAATATTTTTAAACCCTCCCTTTGGAAGGCGTCCACTATTCCCCTTGCGAGGGGGTCTTCGGGACCCACTATTGTGAGGTCTATCCTCCCCTCCTTGGCGAACTTTACGAGGTTTTCTATATCGGTAGCCCCTATGGGGACATTTTTTCCAACTTTTTCCGTTCCGGCGTTTCCGGGAGCTATGTAAACCTCCTTAACCAGAGGGCTTTGGGCTACCTTCCAGGCGATTGCGTGTTCCCTTCCACCCTTTCCTACAACGAGAACTTTCATTTAAAGGGAAAAATTTTAAGGGGGAACGGAAGGGGGAACTAAATTTCCCTTTTCCACTCCTCGGGGACACCGAAGTTATCCCTTATGTGTCCCTCTCCCAAGACCACATACTTGGGAATGGTCAAGTCCTCGAGACCCATGGGACCCCTGACGTGGAGCTTGTCGGTCGATATACCCATCTCCGCGCCCAATCCGAATTCGTTTCCGTCGGTGAAACGGGTCGAGGCATTCGCGTAGACGGCGGCGCTGTCAACCGTTTCGAGGAATTTCTTAACGTTGGTGTAGTTTTCGCTCACTATTCCGTCGGAGTGCTTCGAGCCGTATTTCTCTATAAAGGCTATAGCCTCGTCGAGATTGTCCACTATTTTCACCGCCAGTATGAGGTCGAGAAACTCCTCGTAATAGTCCTCCTCGGTAGCCTCCTTAACTACAGCCCCTTCGGGGAGTTTGGCATTTTTTAAAATTTCCATCGAAGGTTTATCGACCCTAAGCTCGACCCCCGCCTTGGCGAGGAAGTAAGCCATCTTCGGCAGGAATTCCTCCGCTATATCTCTGTGGACTACCAAGTTCTCTATGGCGTTGCAGACCGAGGGGCGCTGAACCTTGGCGTTGAAAACGATATCGTAAGCCTTCTCCAGGTCGGCGTATTTGTCGACGTAAATGGTGCAAACCCCTTTGTAGTGCTTTATCACCGGAACGCGGGCGTTCTCCGAGACAGCCCTTATGAGACTTTCACCCCCACGGGGAATTGCGACATCTATCAATCCCTCCATTTTGAGGAGTTCCCAAACCAGACGCCTGTCGGGGTTGTCTATGTATTGGATTGCCTCCTCGGGGAAACCGGTTTCCCTCGCCGCCTCCTTGAGTATCTCGACCAGGAGTTTGTTCGAGTGGAGCGCCTCCTTTCCCCCCCTCAAAATTATGGCGTTGGAGGTCTTCATGCAGAGCGACGCCGCCTCGACTGTAACGTTGGGACGGCTCTCGTAGATTATCAGAATGAGACCGAGGGGGACGCGCATCTTTCCGATTTTCAGCCCGTCGGGGCGGGTCCACATTTTGTCTATCCTTCCGACCGGGTCTTCGAGCGCCGCCACGTCGCGCAAGACCTTTATCATTCCGTCGATACGCTTGTCGTTCAGAAGAAGCCTGTCAATCATAGCCTTGGAGAGACCCATCTCTTTGGCGGTCTCTATATCCTTTCGGTTCTCCTCTTTAATCCTATCCCTGTAGTGGTTTATAAGCTCCGCCGCCCTTAGGAGGGTTTTATTCTTTATATCCGTTTTGAGGTTGGAGAGTTCCCTCAAAGTGGAACGGGCTTTTAAAACCTTATCCATTAGGTAGTCTTTGAGCTTCTTTTCCAGTTCCGCCATAGGGAGAAAAGTTTAAATTTGCCCGTTGAAAGGGAAAGTTCAAATGGTAAATTAATACTTTTGATGGATATAGTAGGAATTGCTCAAACGACGAACGGTTGGGAAATGGCTAAACTCCAGCAAGAGGTTGGAGTTAAAGTTCTTAAGAAAACTTTGGATTTCAACAATTCCCTTGCAATGCAACTAATTCAAGAACTATCCCAAACTACAGCTATAAACAACAATCCTTCCAACACCGGACAACTTATCGATATTAGGGTCTAACTTTTTCTCCTTAAGCTATTTTTTATGGAATTCGACCTCGCGATTATCGGGTGCGGAAGCGCCGGCGTAGAGGCGGCTAAGGAGGCTTTAAAGCCCCGAAAAAAGGTTATTTGCATCGAGCGTTCCCCCGAGTGGATAGGTGGAACTTGCCTCAACAAGGGGTGCGTTCCCACCAAGCACCTCCGCGAGGGTGCATACCTCACCGAAAAACTCCAATCGGCGGACTTTTACGGCATATCCTCCCCTTTGAGGGGTACGGATATCCTTTCCTCCATAAAGGGGGCAAAGGAGGGGGTAATAAAACCAGTAAGGGAGGCAACCTATAAGTTCCTGTCCTCCAAAGGTGTCAAATTTCTCTTTTCCCAAAATGCGGTCTTTAAAGACAAAAATACCCTTTTGGTGGACGAGAAACCGGTAAGGGCTAAGTATTTCCTGATAGCGACCGGCTCCTCCCCCTCGTCGGTGCCGAATGTGGTTCCCGACGGGGAATTCGTCCTCGATACCGACGGCTTTTGGAATATAGAAGCCGCTCCGCGGAAGGTTTTGATAGTGGGGGGCGGCGTCTCGGGGGTGGAGTTCGCCTACATACTCAAGCGCTACGGCGCCGAGGAGGTTCATATTGTCGAACTCCAAAAGGGTTTGCTCCCCTCCGTTAAAAACCTCTCCCCCGACGTGGTAAAGCGGCTCGAAAGGAAACTCAAGGCGGAGGGGATAAAAATCTACCTCCAAACGGTGGTGGAAGACATAGACCCCTCCAAGAGGAGGGTAAGACTCTCAAACGGACTCCTTTTGGAGGAAATCGATTTTGTCCTCCTCACGGTGGGGAGGAAGCCGAACACCTCCAACCTCGGTTTGGAAAAGATAGGGGTAAAGCTCACACCGAGGGGTTATATAGAGGTTGACAAAACCTATCGGAGTTCGGTTGAAAATATCTTTGCGGTCGGCGACGTGATAGAGACGCCGGCGCTGGCGCACGTGGCTAAGGCGGAGGCTCGCCTTGCGGTTCGGAATATCTTTCTAAAGACCTCCGATAGTCTCGATTACTCGAAAGTCCCCTCGGTGGTATATTCCGCTTACGAACTCGGTTCCTTCGGTTGGGGCGAGGGGGAGCTAAAGGAGAGGAAAATCCCCTACGCGGTGAAGATGGCTTCCTTCCGCTCGGTGGCGAAAGCTCTCTCCGAAGGCGAGGAGGGTCTTATAAAGGTTTTCATCTCGCCCGAGGGGGAGATATTGGGGGCTAACGTTTTGAGCAGAAAGCACACCGATAGCCTCCTGCACCTCCTGCTCCTCGCAAAGGATGGGGGTTTGAAGATAGACCGACTGAGGGAGTTTGTGTTCGCCCACCCCACGGTGGAAGAGGTTTTGGAAATTCTTTAAAAGTGATAAAAGTTAGCAAAAACAATTGCTATTATAGGTAAATAGCCATGCTCACCAATATTCTTTTTTCCGATTCGAAAACCCCTTATAGGGATATTCAACATCTCGCCCACCTTATAGAGGGTAATAAGATTTTCAAGAACTACGATTTAGCCCTCTTTATCCTGCCTACCTACTACAATTTCGAAGTTGCCAAAAATTTTTTAAATAAATTCTTTGGGGAAAAACCTTTTATAGCCTTTTACAGTACTTTTGTAGGTTCAAACAACTTCTTTACAACCGAGGGATTGGTTGGTTTATTCCTAAAAGGGGAGAAAAAACCCCTTACTTACTCAATAAATGTATTCGATAACCTACTTTCTTTAGAAAATTTCTTGGAATCCCATCCCGAAGCAGCTCATTTAATCTTCATACCATACCCCTTTAGAAGATTTGCAGAAAATTTCAATTACTTTAAGGAAATAACCGTTAAAGAAACACCCGTAAGCGGTTTAATCACGGGTGGAATGGACTATAACGGAATTTATCCGGTAATAGTCAACGATAGCGTTGTAAACGATGGAAGCGTCGCCGTTTTGAGTTTAGAAGAGGGTAAAGCTTGTCTGAGAAGTACTATCAACTTTAAAAAGTTGGGTCCCCCTTTCTCCTTTACCGCCTCCAAGGGATACCTCATGGAAACGGTCGATGACCAACCGGCGGTCGAATTTTTTAGAACAATTTTGAACAAATTCGGAATGGATGTTTTAAAAGCCGATTACCTAACCGGTTTTCCGATGTTGATAAAAAATCAGGAAGAAGAAGTTGAATTCAACAAGTTAATACGTTTTCCAAAAGAGGAGGAAGAAGGAAATATAGCCTTTTGGGCTAACCTTCCAACAAGAGGATTTTTTCACTTTACCTACCTTTTATCGGACAGGTCAAAAATAAAAAATATCCTGAAAAAGCACTGCGATTTGTATCCCGTAGCGGATTTGGGGTTATTTTTCCTCTGCGTGGGTAAATCCATTTTTCTAAACCTCGAAGAGGAACTTAAATTTCTCCGAAAAAGGTTGCAATTTCCCTTCCTCGTAGTGGGTTCTTACGGAGAACTTTGCACCTATAGAAACAGATTGTGGATTTTAAACGGCTCTACAACTTTCGTTCTCATCAAAACCTAAGAGGGTGGGACTATGTTGAAGTTGAAACTTTCAAAGGATGCGATACTTTTGGTCATAATAGAGGCATCGGTTAAAAAATTTGAAACCATAAATAGGAAACTACAACAGCAACTTTACAGGGATATAGTTACAGGTTTATACAACCGAAAATTTTTGCTAAAAAGGGGTGATGCACTTCTAAACGAAGGTTATAACACCTTGGCAGTTATAGATGTAAGAAATTTAAGGGCTTACAACGAAATTTTTGGACACGATACCACCGATAAAATCCTCCGTAAGATAGCCGAAAAAATAAAAGAACTCTGTTCCGACACCTGTATTATAGGTAGTCTGGACGCCGGAAGGTTTTGGCTTTTAAGTTCCATAGACGATATCGAACGTGAGGAAATCGCCAAAAAGAGTATTGAAAACATCATCAAACACCTAACTACGGAGGAGTTAAGGGTCAATATAAACGATGAGGATTTAATAATCCTCATAGCCCTAAGCGCGGGTATAGCGTTCTATCCCGAACACGGAAAGAATATAGCGGAATTACTCAGGGCGGCGGAGATAGCCGCTGACAGGGCAAAGGCGGAAAAGATAAACACTTATAGCGTCTTTGATATAACCTACAAAAAACTCATAGAGGAGAATATATGGATAGAGGAGCAACTCCGAAAGGCTATTAAAGGTGGAAAGATTGAGAAGCAGATTTACCCCGTCTTTCAGATAAAGGTAAACCCCTCTACCGAAAAAATAACGGGTGTAGAGGTTTTAATGAGGTGGAGGCTATATCCCCAAATATATCGCATAATAAATGTGGCGGAAAAGACGGGACTTATCAACGATTTGTTTAAAATCCTAATACGCCAAGCCATTCCCTATATGAGGGAGGCGCTTAAGATAAATCCCGATATTCATTTCGGTTTCAATATATCCCCTTACCAATTGGCTCTTAAAGACGATTTGTTGGAGGCTTTAGACCTCTTTATCGAAGAAAAATGTGAGGTTGAAAAGGTAGAGTTGGAGATAACCGAAAGCGAGCTATTAAAGAATATAGATGCGGAACAGATACTAAACACCCTTACTGAAAAAGGTTTTAAGTTGATAATAGACGATTTTGGGAAGGGTTATTCCTCCTTTGATAGGATTAAGCGGTGGAATATCCACGGGGTGAAGATAGATAAGTCTTTAATAGATGATATCCCTGAAGGGGTTAAAAGGTATGGAAAAACTTACAAAGGTTTTCTATTTTTGAAAAACCTAACGGAGTTTCTAAAAAATATGAACTACAAAATCACTTTTGAGGGTATAGAAGACGAATTTACCGTTAACCTGGTTAAGGAATTGGGTATAGATGAAGTTCAAGGTTACTATTACGCCAAACCGGTCGATGGAAATCGATTTATAGAGTGTCTCAAAAATTGGGAAGAGGAAAGGAGGTGTTTCCCCTTACAGGGTTGAAAAATCTCAACCCTTCCACCTGCGGTCGAGTTTTTTAAAAACCTCCTCCACGGGGAGTTTGTAATAGAGCGGTCGACCGTGGGGGCAGGTTCTCGGTTCACCCAGCTCCTCCCACCGCTTTAGGAGAGCCTCCATCTCCTCCTTCGAGAGCCTTTGACCCGCCTTTAGGGAGCTCTTGCACGCCTTTGTTTCGTCCCCGTGGAGGTCGAACTTTGCAACTTCGTCCAGCAGGTGTTGGTCGAAGAAGTAAACAAACCCCTTGCGGTAGGCGACTATCAGGGTTTCCTCTACCTGTCCCAAAATTTCAAAGTCCAAAGAGGGTTCCGTTTCGTATTCCACCTTTAGGGGACTTTTTAAAATGTCCACCGCCGAAGGGGTTCTCTGTTTCTTCCCGAAGAGGTTTCCTATAAGTTCCAAAACCTTCCTTTCGCGGAGGAATTTGACCACCTCCTTTCGGGGGTGGACGTTTACATCCACCAGATAGGGGGGAATTTCCAAAAATAGCACCGCAAGGGTTCGGTAACCCAGTTTATTCCTCAAATAGGTCTGTATCTCTTTGTTATATATCGGTCTCCCGTTGAGGAAGACGAAAAATTTGTTGCTTCTGTAGTTGGTGTAGTAAAAAATCTCCGCCCGTCCGATATCGGTCTCGGCTACCGAGTGGTCGGGCGTGTAATCCAGTTTAAATATTTCAACTATTCTCTCATCCCGCGAAGCGGGCTTTAGGTCTAAGACAACCTTTCCCTCCTGCTCTAAATAAAACGCCACGTCGGGTTTAGCCAACGCGTAGGAGATAACCGTTTCCGTTATTGCTTTGCGCTCGGTGCGGTTGCTCTTTAGGAATTTGAGCCGCGCCGGTAGGTTGAAAAAGAGTTCTTCGACCGAGACGGTAGTCCCCACGGGGTGGGAGATTTCCGAAATCCTCTTCACCTCCCCGCCCACGGCGTAGAGCTCTCCCCCCCTCCCTTCGGAAAAGTGCCTGCTCCTTATGGTGAGTTTCGAAACCTTCGCAATAGAGTGGAGGGCTTCACCCCTAAAGCCGTAACTCCCTATGGAGTATAGGTCTTCCACACCTCCTATTTTGGAGGTAGCCCCTTCCAAAACCACCTTTGGGAGGTCTTCCCTTAAAATCCCTTTCCCGCTATCGCGAACCTTTATAAGTCTCTTTCCCGCCCCGAGGGTCTCTATCTCAATTTTTTTCGTCTCGGCGTCCAGGGCGTTTTCTACGAGCTCCTTGACCACGTTGGCGGGACGCTCGACCACCTCCCCCGCCGCTATCAAACTCCTAACCTCGGGCGGAAGAATTCTAACCTCACCCATAGCGGTAGGGGTTTTAAATTACCCCCCTAAAGGGGAGCTTCAAAAACATTCCTTCGCAAGTGAAGGCTTTAAAATTCCCATAGGTGGGAGTTGAAAAGGAATTTTTAACCCTAATAGGTCAACACCTCCCGCGGGAAACATACCTCGTCGGGGGATTTGTAAGGGATTATCTCCTCGGAAGGGAAAGAAAGGATATAGACCTCATCGTTAGGAACAATGCAAAAAATTGCGCCCAACTTTTGGCGAAAAGGTTAAAGGGTACCTACTTCGGTTTTGAAAAAAACAACCTTCCCCTTAGAGGGGAGGTTTACACCGTCTTAATACCCTTTAGGGGTAAGGATATCCGTGTGGATATCTCATCCTTTGAAAGGTTAAAAGAGGATTTAGCCCACCGAGATTTCACCATCAACGCCATGGCTTGGAGGTTGGAAGATTTCTTAAGCAATAGAGAAAACTTGATAGACCCCTTCGGGGGAAGGGAGGATTTAAAAAGACGGCTTATCAGGGCGGTATCTCCAACCTCCTTTGACGAAGACCCCCTTAGAATTCTCCGCGCCTACCGTTTGGCTCAACATCTCGATTTTGCCGTAGAGCCCTCTACCCGAAGACTAATAGTTGAAAAAGCACCCCTTCTAAATTCGGTAGCTCCCGAAAGAATCTTGGGGGAAATTATGGAAATCT
>JALVTI010000166.1 GCA_027035985.1 Aquificales bacterium
CTAAAATTTCGTAGGAGGTGTAGGGATGCTGGATAGTCAAAGACTGCTCCAAAAGTTGAGAGAGCTAGAGGAGAAAAGAAAAAAAGGAGAAATAGACAGCAGGGAATTTTACAAAGGTTTGTTGGAACTCCTGGCGGAGCTAAAGGATGTTTTGGTTCAGGAAAATATAGATGAAACGAATATTAAGCGCCAAATACCGCTATTGCTGGCATTTATAAAATCCCAAATATCGGAACTGGAACAGAGAGGGAATTAAACAATTTCTTTGGGCACCTCTTCCCGCATAACTTTTTCAACAAGAGTCTCCCAATTTTGAGGTATTGAACCTTTTCCGTCCTTTTTTAGAAGCAATAGAAACTCCTCGTTTCCCTTGGGACCCTTAGGTGCGGATTTTGTTATTCTCAAAACGGAAAGTTTGAGCTCTTCGGTTGCAAATTTTGCGACCTTTTCTATAGCCTCCTTTCTCTTTAAAGGGTCTTTTACAACTCCTTTTTTAACATCTTTGGGGGAGAGTTCGAATTGCGGTTTTACCAAGGCAATAATTAAGCCGTTTTCCTTTAAAAACTCAACAACCGAAGGTAAAACTTTTTCCAAAGGTATAAATGAAACGTCTATCGTTATTAAATCAACTTTTTCGGGAATGTGCTTTTCTGTTAAACTCCTAGCGTCGGTTTTTTCGTAGGAAACAACCCTTTTATCTTCTCGCAGTTTGTAGTTCAGTTGACCCCTACCCACATCGACGGCGTAAACCCTTTTTGCCCCATGTTGGAGGAGGCAGTCGGTAAAACCCCCGGTGGAGGCGCCAACATCGAGGCAGACCCAACCCTCCGGGTTTATACCGAAGGTCTTCAGCGCCTTTTCGAGCTTATACCCGCCGCGGGATACGTATTTCATCCCCCCTTTGACCTCTATCCGGGCGTCGGGGGAAACCCTTTCGCCCGCCTTCTCGACCTTTCTCCCGTCAACGTAAACCTGCCCCGCCATTACGAGCGCCTGCGCCTTTTCGCGGGTCGGAGCCAGCCCCTTTTGAACCAACAGCTTGTCGATACGCTCCTTTTTAGCCATTTCCGACCGCCCTCACGGCATACCAATCGTTTTTCTCAACCACCAAAGTGGGTTTGAAACCAAACCCCTTCAACATTTGGAGGAATTCGATTAATTCGTCAACCTTATAGAGTCCAGAAAAAATGCCAACCTTTCCTATTTTGGGAACTATGTCCTTTAGAACCTCCCTAAAGATGTGTATCTCGAGGTTTGCGACCACCACGTCGAAGGTTCCCTCAACCTTATCCGCTCCCCCCTCAAGGGTCTCTATCTTTTGGGAGACCCCGTTTAGTTCCGCATTCTCTTTGGTCTCCTCCACCGCGAGGGGGTCTATATCAACCGCCACAACCCTATCGGCACCCCTTTTGGCGGCGAATATGGAGAGTATCCCGCTACCGCAACCCACGTCGAGGACGCTCTTACCCTTCAAATCCTCCATTTCGAGGAGCTTTAGGGAGAGTTGGGTCGTCTCGTGAAGTCCCGTTCCAAAAGCCTTTCCCGGTTTTATCACTAAAACCGTTTCCCCACCGGAGGGAGCGAAATTTTCAACCTCCCAAGGGGGGACTATTACCGTCCTCTCCGATACGCGGATAGGTTTGTAATACTCCTTCCAATCGCGGTATTCGACAACCTCCTCCCTTATCAGGGGAAAGGGTGCATCGGGTTTCCCCTCGGAGGAGTAAACCGCTATCACATATCCCCCATCGGGTTTGGTCTCCACTATTTCAAACCCGTTTGGGAAATGTTCGTAAGCCTCCAGAATACCCTCTTGGGGAACCTCAAAGAGGTATCGGTAAACCCTTTCCGTCATCGGTTATTAAATTGTCCCTCGGAGGGAGGTTAAAATTCCCAACACCGATGGTTGCTGGATTTTTAAAGGGTCTCCTCGACTGGAGAAAGGTTGAAAATCAAACCCTCTACGCGGTAATTCTCGCCGTCCTCCTCGGTGTGGTATTGCCGAATTTTGCCCAACCTTTAAAGGTTGTCGGCGATATCTTCCTGCGCCTGCTAAAGTCGATAGCGATACCCCTCGTTATGGCGTCGATATTTGTAAGCATCGCCTCCCTAAGGGGTATGGAGGAACTCAAGGAGCTGGGCATAAAAGCCCTCGTCTACTACACGGCTACAACCTTCCTCGCGGTGCTGACCGGTCTGGTGGTGGTCAACCTCTTTTTCGGTATAGGTGAGACAAACATAACCCCGCCTTCGGCGGGACACTTCGAACCGAAACAGGTCTCCCTCTACGACTTCTTTGTCGGCTTCTTCCCCGATAACATCTTCAAAGCCCTTGCAGAGGGCAAGGTTATCCAAATAATCGTCTTTACCATACTCTTCGCCCTCGGTGTGCTGGCTATCGTCCAAAATCTGAAGGGGAAGGAAACCGTTATCAACTTTTTCAGCGGTATGAACGACGCCCTACTAAACGTAGCCCAGTGGGTCATAAAACTCACCCCCCTGGGGGTTTTCGCCATCGTCTACTACAACGTCGCCGTTCACGGCTTATCCGCCTTTGCCGAGCTTTGGAAATACGCCCTTGCCGTGCTGGTCGGTCTCTTTTGGCACGCCTTTGTAAACCTCGGTCTAATCACCTATGTCTTTGCCAAAGCAAAACCCTGGGAGTATTTCGCCAAGGTCAGGGAAGCCCTTTTGGTAGCCTTTTCAACCGCCTCCAGTTCGGCAACCCTTCCCGTTTCGTTGGAGGTGGCGGAAAAGAAGGCAGGGGTTGACAAGAAGGTCACCGGTTTCGTCCTCCCCTTGGGGGCTACGGTCAATATGGATGGAACCGCCCTTTATGAGGCTGTCGCCGCGATGTTCGTAGCCTCCGTTTACGGCATACACCTATCCCTCGAACAGCAGATTATCATTCTGATAACGGCAACGCTGGCGGCTATCGGCGCGGCAGGTATTCCGAGCGCGGGGCTGGTTACCATGACCCTGGTCTTTTCGGCGGTCGGTCTTCCCCTCGAGGGAATAGCCATTATCCTGGCGATAGACCGCTTCCTCGACATGTTTAGAACCGCCGTAAACGTTTGGGGCGACCTCATAGGTGCCAAGGTGATAGACACCCTCTTGAGGAGAAAAAACTCCTAATCCCCTTTAGCGTATCCCCTCTTATGCCCATCCTTTAGAGGGTCTGGAAAAAATTCTTCCCCTTTGAGGGTTTCCTTCCCATCGTCCTTTCCTTTGTGGGATAATAAGATTTTTCGGTTTTCAAACCTGTAAAGGGAGGAGAGAGATGGCGAAATGTTACGTTTGCGGAAAACATACCGTATTCGGTAGAAGTGTAACCTTCTCCGGCGAGAGGAACCCCAGGAAGTTTAAGGCTAACCTACAAAAGGTAAAAATAGTTCTCCCCGACGGAAGCCACAAAAGGGTCTACGTTTGCACCAAATGCCTAAAGGCGGGTAAGGTTAAGAGGGTTGTCCGCGTCCCCAAAGAGGAGGTTTAATTCCCTCCTATGCCCTCTTTGGTCTTACTCCTCGGGGGAAGGGGAACCCGTTTCGGCGGAAAAAAGCAATTTCTGACCTATAGGGGTAAATATCTCTTCGAATACCTCCTCGAGAGGGTGGAAGACCTCTTTTCGGAAATCGTCCTCGTGGTGCCGAAGGAAGATATCGACACCTTTCGGGGTAAATATCCCCGATACAAGATAGCCGTCGGGGGGAGCGAAAGGCAATATTCGGTCTTCAGCGGTCTAAAATTGGTAAGCGAACCGGTTGTGGCGGTTCACGACGGCGCGCGCCCGCTTGCCAGCCGCAGGCTCTTCGAGGAGGCGATAAACCTCGGCGACTGCGACG
>JALVTI010000167.1 GCA_027035985.1 Aquificales bacterium
AAGGGAAGAAAATTAAGCCTGACCCAACTTCTGTTTGATGTAGTTAATCGCGTCACCGACGGTTTTAATCTTTTCGGCGTCCTCTTCGGGGATTTCTATACCGAACTCCTCTTCGAGAGCCATAACGAGCTCAACAACGTCCAAAGAGTCGGCTCCCAAATCCTGAACGAAGTCCTTTTCGGGGGTAACATTTTCAACGGGTTCCCCAAGTTGGTCTGCTATAATTTCCCTAACCCTTTGTTCGATATCAGCCATATTTCAACCTCCTTTTGGATTTGGGGTTTATTATTTTACCCAAAAGGGTTATTGTTAAAGTTTTGCCCCTTGGGGTAAGCTCAATCCCTTAATGTTCCTTTCGGGGAAAAATATCCTCATCGGTATAACCGGGGGAATAGCCGCCTATAAGGTTTACGAGCTCATTCGAAAGCTTACAAAGGAGGGGGCTAACGTAAGGGTGGTTTTAACCCCCTCGGCGCTCGATTTTGTCACCCCGACCGTTTTGTCGACCCTCACCGGAAATACCCCCTATTGGGAGTGGGATTACAAAAAACCGCTAATTCACATAGAGCTCGCAAAATGGGCGGACGTTTTTCTGGTCGCCCCCGCGACGATAAATACGATATCGAAACTTGCAAACGGCATAGCCGACAACCTGCTAACGGCTACGTGGTTTGCCTGCGATAAGCCGAAGCTCGTAGCACCCGCCGCCAACACCGTTATGTTTACCGACCCGATTATTCAAGAGAACTTGAGGAAACTCCAAAAGGTAGGGGTTGAGATAATTCCCACCGAAAGCGGTCTTTTAGCCTGTGGAGACCTCGGAGAGGGAAAACTCGCCGATATAGACCTCATTAGGGACTACCTCGTCAAATCCCTAACCCCCCAAAGGTGGAGTGGAAAGAAGGTTCTCATCACCTTGGGTGCGACAAAGGAGTATTTAGACCCAGTTAGGTTTATCTCTAACGGCTCCAGCGGGAAGATGGGGCTAGCCCTCGCAAAGGCTATCTTTTATCAAGGCGGGGAACCCCTCCTCGTGGTCGGGGACGTTAGGGTTGAAATTCCCAAATGGTTTAAAGCCCTTCGGGTGGAAACCACGGAGGAGATGCTATCGGCGTGTCTCGAGCTCTTCCCCCGGGTGGATGCGGTCTTTATGAACGCCGCCGTAACCGATTACAGGTTTGAAAAGACCTTCGACCGCAAGCTGAAGAAAAAGGAGGAGGAACTCCTCGTTAGGTTGGTTCCGACACCCGATATCCTCGCCGAGTTGGGGAAAAGAAAGGGAAACCAAATATTGGTAGGGTTTGCCGTTGAAACCGACCACTTGGTGGAGAATGCGACGAAAAAACTCCAAAGGAAGAATTTGGACGCCATAGTGGTAAATCCCGCAAAGGTGATGGGAAGCGATACCTACGAGGGTGTGCTGATAACGAAAAGCGGTCTGGTGGAGGAGATAAAAACTCCTACAAAGGAGGAGGGTGCATTTTACATTACCCAAAGGGTGGCGGAACTCTTTTTCGACCTTTAGGGGGAGGAAGTCTCACAACCTTTTAAGGGTTTCTTCCAATTGTTTCCTGTAAAGGTGTAAATTTTCTTTTTCCTCCACCCATAAGGGGTCTCCCAGTCGTATTTCCAACCTAGAAAAGGGGAAAGGAACTTTAAACCTATCCCACGTTGGGAGGGTAAAACCTTTTACCCCTATCCTCACGGGGTATATGGGTCTCTTTGTAAACCAGGCGGCATAGACAATTCCCTCTTTTACCCTACAACAGGGACCTTTGGGACCGTCCACCGTAAGGGCTACGTTATATCCCTCCCTCACGAGGGTAATAATCTCCCGAAGGGCTTTCGAACCTCCCTTATACCTACCTTCATCGGTCGAACCCCTAACGGTGCGGTAGCCGAGCCTTTGCAAAACTCGGGCGATAATCTCCCCGTCGGCGTGCCGGCTTACCACCGTCGCCAACTTCGGTCTAAAAGCCCCGTAGAGGGTGAGGGGTAAAAGTTCCCCGTGGTAGAGGGCTATTAAAACCGGTCTATCCTCCTCCACCCGTTGCCAAAAGCTATCGTCGAACCTCAAGGAGGAGCGCAAAAGCTTCAAAAGTTCCGCCAAAGGGAGGTTTAGGGAGATAAATAACCTCCTCAAGTAGGGGCGGATAGCTTTGGGGTCGAACTTTTCCCACATAGGCTTAGCCGAGCTCCCTTATCATAGCGGTCTCGTCGCAGGTGGGAAACTTGGGGCAGTTTATGCAGTCGCTCCAGACCTTGTGGGGTAGCAATCGCTTGTCCAACTCCCGGAAACCTAGTTTTTTGAAAAACTCCACTTGGTAGGTTAAAACGAAAACCCTCTTTAGGTCGTATTCCTTAGCCTCCTCTAGGCATCGGAGAACCAGTTTTTTCCCTACACCCTTTTTGTGGTGTTCCCTTTTTACTGCCAAACTGCGGATTTCTGCCAAATCCTCCCACACTATGTGGAGGGCGGCGCATCCGACAATTTCCCCACCTTCCTCGTAAACCCAAAAATCCCTGATGTTGTCGTAAAGTTTGTTTAGGCTGAGGGGTAGGAGCAAACCCTCTTTGGCGTATTCGTTTACCAGTTCGTGAATTTTTACCGCGTCCTTCGGTTTAGCCTTTCTCAAAACACCCTTTGCGGTTTCCGTTTTCATCTCCAAACCCGTTAGGGGAAAAGAATTTAAAACCCAAGCGGAATATTATTCTGCGGGAAGAATGGAAAGGGTTACCAAAGGGTTTTAAAGCTTTCCAAATTATTCGATTTCCACCTTTACATCCGCCCCCTGGAGGTGTTCGCTTTTGGCGGTAACGCAAACCGCTTCCAACACCTCGGTGAGCTCCTCGAGAACCTCCAAAATGAAGTTGGGGTGAACCTTTCCGTCCAGCCAGAAAATCTTTTCCGACTCCCAGCGGGCTACCACGGGTGCGAGCTTTTCGGGGGCGAGTTTTTTGGCATCTTTTTCACAATTGGGGTGGGAAGCCTTGCAGGAGCAAAACTTTTTTAGGGTTATCCTAACCTTAGCCTTCTTTCCATCCTTGGTGGTCGCCTCTACGAGAAACTCTACCGCCATGGCTCGGAAATTTTAAACAAAACCATTTGGGGTTGCAAAGGCTAAGAGAACCTTTGAGTGGTTGGGTTTACTTTTCTTCCTCCCGAAGTTGCCTTAAAAGTTTCTCCCTCACGCGGAGGAAGAAGTTTTTAACCTCCCTTTGGCGGTAGTCCCTGTAAGTCCAAAATAGGTCTTGAAAATCCCCTCCGAAGTAGAGGTATTCCATCTCCGCAAAAACGCCCCTTCCGAGGTAAAACCTTCCTCCCCTCTCCTTGTGAGTGGTTAAAAATAGGTGGTGTTTGTCCACCCAACCGGGGTCTATATTTACGGTTCTACTCCCCTCGATGGAGAGCTCTTTTTCTATTTCCATCGATAGAAGTTTGAGCTTTAGAGGATTTAGCCCGTCCGAGCAGGGGTCGGCTTCTATCAACCTTTCGGCGGATAGGAAAACCCTCAAAAGTGGTGTTCCCATCTCCTTCCCGTAATACCCCTCGAGGTGGGGAAAGTGGAAGGTTTCCGAAACGAGGTCGAAATTTCCTACGATATTCCTCAAAAGGGAGAGAGCCTTTTCGAACCTATCGGGGAAATTTTTATTGAATAGAACTGAAAAGGTGGGTTTAACCCTCATTTTCCCATTCGGGTAGTTTTTCTCCGTCGACCACTATAAGTTTCTCTTCCGGTTTAACCTCTATGACGAAATTTTTTGTAAAGGGAATAATCTTGTCCCCTTCGAGGACTAACATAGGATACATACCGCTATCGTGTATGTATTGAACCGTTCCCAGCTCCCTGCCCGTCTGGTCGACCACCTTCGAACCGATAAGTTGAAAGTAATAGTATTCACCCGATTTGAGTTGGGGAAGTTCCCCTTCGGGGTAATAGATATGCGCGCCGACAGCCCTTAGCGCGTCCTCCTCGGTATCTATACCCTTTAGCTTCAGATAAGCCTTTTTACCCCTGACCTCTACACCTTCCACCTCGAAAGGGATATAATCGCCACCCTTCCTTTTGAGGTAGACCTTATCAACGCTCTCCCACAACTTTTGGGGTGCGAATATCTTAACTTTCAACTTCCCGTCGTAGCCGAAGGCGTCCTCTATCTTCCCTATAACGGCAAATTCCTTTTTCTCTTCCATAGGTTGGAAAAATAAAATTTTAAGTTCCTTCGAAAGGTAGGCTTTCTATTTACCGTCAAATGTAGGAATTGAAAAATTTCACCCAAAGTGGTATATTAAAAACTTTGGCGTAAGCCCCGGTAGCTCAGGAGGATAGAGCGCGAGATTCCTAATCTCGAGGTCGGGGGTTCGAATCCCCCCCGGGGCATCCATAATTTTAATCTCTATGAAACTCACCTGCGACAGGTCTCTACTCGAAAAAGCCCTCTCCAAAGCGAAAGAGGCAACCGAAAAGAAGGCGGCGCTACCCATACTTACCAACTTCCTCCTCGAGGCTAAGGGAGAAAAGTTAACCATTAAGGCGACCGATTTGGAAAACTACCTATCGTTGGATGTAACGGCAAATGTCCTCGAAGAGGGGGCTGTTTGCGTTCCCTCCCAAAAGTTGGTCGATATAGTTAAAAATGGAAACTGCTCGGAGGTAATACTCTCCAAAAGCGGAGAAAACCTCCTCGTGGAGTGTGGTAGGTCGAAATTTAAATTGGTAACCGTCGATGTGGACGAGTTTCCCGAATTTCCCGAACCGGAAGAGGAGGCTAATAGCGGAACGCTCGACGGAAAGCTCCTTCTCGAGGGGATAGACCGCACCGATTACGCCATACCCAAGGATGCCGAAAACCTCGTTTTAAACGGAATGTTTATAAACGGTAAGGGGGAAGAGGTTCACTTTGTGGGAACCGACGGACATCGGCTAGCCCTCTACAAATCTCCCGTTGAAGGGTTTGAACTGAAACTCCTAATCCCCAAAAAGTCCCTAAAGGTCTTAAAGAAACTGGTGGAGGAGCTCGACGAACTCGAGATAAGGGCTTCGGAAAACTTTGCATTTGTAAAGGGGAGCGAATGGGAGCTCGCCATAAGGCTCCTCGAAGGCGAATATCCCGACTACGAAGCCGTAATACCCGCCGAAACCAATTACAACGCCCTCGTAAATGTGGAGGAATTTATTAAAGCCCTAAAGAGGGTTACCCTTCTGGTCGAGGGTAAGGTTAAACCGGTTCGTATAACCCTTGCCGACAATTTGATAAAACTCGAAGTATCCGACCCCGAATTCGGCGAGGCGCAGGACGAGGTTGAGGCGGAATATATCGGCGAACCTATAAGCGTAGAATTCAACGCCAAATACCTCATAGAGGCTCTGGACAATTACGACAGCGATAGGGTATGGTTTAAATTGGCAAACGAAGATGCCCCAGCCCTCATAGAGGCGGAAAACCCCGGCGACGAACCCTACCTCTGTCTGATAATGCCGATGACCATTTGAGGTTTATTTTTTCTTTTCCTCTACGGGTTACCACTTTTTTCTTTTAAACATCCCCAGGTCGGGGTTTGGTTCTATTCCCAGGTAGGAGCTCACGCGGTTTACTATTTCAGCCCAATAGGGTGCGGCTACCGTTCCGCCGTAGAGTAGGTAGCGCCTCGGGGCTTTGGGTTCGTCCACCATAACGAGCAGGACATACCTCGGGTTGGGATAGGGGAAGAAACCTATAAAGGAGGTGACATAACGGGTCGACGAATAGCGTTTAAGTTTTTTGTCGTAAACCTGCGCCGTTCCCGTCTTCCCGCCCACCAAGTAGTAATAGGGATTAGCCTTTGTTCCTGTTCCCTCCATCACTACGTATCGGAGAGTTTTCACAAGCCATTTGCGGGTTTTTTCATCGAAAAGGGGTTCGCTATTTATGTATTTGGGTTTAAAGGTCTCTAAAACCTTTCCGTCCTCCCTGACAACCTTTTCCACAAATTGGGGAACCGGCGCGTATCCGGTCAGCAAGGCGGCGTAGGAGCTTACCAAGTGAAGGGGAGTCAAAGCCAAGCCTTGACCGAAGGCTATGTAGAGCCTATTTGCGGGCAAATGTAAGTCGGGGATAAGACCCCTCGCTGCTCCGGAGAAAGGAACTATTTTTTTATTCCAACCCAAAAGGTTTATTAGCCAATTTTCGTCTTCCTCGGAAAGTTTTTTCGCGATTTGCACTGCTCCGACGTTGGAGGAGTAAATTAAGACCTCCCGAGGGGTTAGATATCTTTTTCCCAAATTTTCGGCATCTCTAACCGTGTGTTCTCCTATTCTTATTTTTCCATTTCCGATGTATACCTTGTCACTAGGTTTTATTTTTCCCTTGTAGAGGGCTAAACCGACAAAAAAGGGTTTGATAACGGAACCCATTTCAAAAATGTCCGTGTAAGCGATATTTTTACTCGCCAAAAATTCCTGCCAGTTTCTAAAAGGTTTATTGGGATTGAAATCGGGATATACGGCTAGACCTAAAATTTTTCCCGTATAGGCGTCCATAAGGATTATGGCAACCTTTTTGGGATGCCACCTTTGGACAATTTTTTCCTTTATCTCTTCCAAAATTGCTTGGATTGTGTAATCAATTGTGAGATAAACGTCCGATACCAAATGTTTTTCAACGATATCGTATAAATTGCCGCTTGTTAAACGTAGACCTCCAACCCCTTTCAATCGAAGAGGTCCGTATTCGTAGGGTATTTTTAGAGGTCCCGCATATAGATATTTATCCTCCAATTGTTCTATTCCCGATTTTCCCCTTCCATCTTTGGTTGTAAAGCCTATTACATTCGCCAAAAATCTACCTTGGGGATATATGCGTTTATTTCCTCTATCTACACCCGTCCAATATAGGACATTGTGAATTACACAAGCTTCGTGTAAAAAGTAATTTTTGGGATGGCTATCGCACAATTTTTTTATTTTATAGGAGTCGGTTAAACGTTTTTTTAAGCCCTTTTTTAGGTATTTAAGTTCCTTTTTCCATAAATCCCGCCGTGTTTTTAAAAATTCTCTGTAAATATCTTTATCAATAGATTCGTAAATTTTCACAAACTCCTTTTTGGGGTGATTAAGCATTTTTAAAATTACAGCTTTGGGGATATTAAAAACTTTATCGAAGTGGGAAGCGTATAAATATTTTTCCTCCAAGGAAAGTTTATTTGCTATTGCGTAATAAACATAATTGTCCACGGTAATGGCAACGGGAACGCCGTCGGAGGTATAAATTAAACCTCTCCAACCCGGAAGTGTTATATAATGGACATCTGAATACCTCTTAAGAAGTTCCTCAAAATCGGCATCCTTCATAAGGACTTGAACCTGGAAATACCTTAACGTGAGTAGGAGAAACATAAAGAGGAAAAACAGGTAGAGGTATATAAACTTTCCTTTGAAATTCTTCATAACCTTTAAGGGTTAGGATACCCTCGTGCCGTTTTTAACCGGCTTTTCCACCGTCAGAAGCGAGAAGTTTTCCCCATCGTTTGCCGCCAGGAGCATACCCTGGCTTTCGATACCCATCAGCTTTTTAGGTTTCAGATTAGCCACCACTATAACTTTTTTGTTCTTTAGCTCTTCGGGGGTGTAGAAGGGCTTTATACCCGCCACTATGGTGCGGGGTTTCTCCTCGCCGAGGTCTACGGTTAACTTGTAAAGTTTCTTAGCCTTGGGGATTTCCTCCACTTCGAGGATTTCGCCCACCTTCAAGACCACCCTTTGGAAGTCGGAAAAGTCAATGTATTCGACCCCTTCCGGTTTCTGTTCCATCTTTTTATCCTCCTTTTGGGTTTTTTCTTCGACCTTCACTATAAAGGTTAGGTCTTCCTCGGTAATTCTCCTAAAGAGGTTTTCCTTCTCTCCAACCCTGTGGGGTGTTTTTAGGGTTAGAGGTTTCAACCCCTCGAGGTTTTCAAACCCTTCCAACCCGACCATTTTGAGGGCTCTTTCCATAGCGGTCGGCATGAAGGGGTATAGGAGGTGCGTAATTACCCTAAGACCGTCGAGCAGTAGGTATAGAACACCCTTTAAGGTCTCTTCCCTACCCTCCTTTTTGAGTTCCCAGGGTTTTGTGTAATCCACGTAGCGGTTTAGAAATTCCGAAAGCTTTAAAACCTCCTCGAGGGCTTTGTGAAATTTGAGCTCCTCCAAGAGGTTTTTGTAATTTTCTAGCACCTCGGCGGTTAACCTCTCGTATTCCTCCCTTTGGGGGATATCAGAAACTTTATCGATTTCCCCGCCGAGGTATTTGTGAACCATGGCGACCACGCGGGAGTAGAGGTTTCCTATCTCGTTGACCAACTCCCCGTTAACCCTATTTAGGACACTCTCGCGGGTGAGGTTTCCATCCTCCCCAAAGGGTGTTTCCCTAAAGAGGATGTACCTAAAGGGGTCAACTCCAATCTTTTCAACTGCCACAAAGGGGTCTATAACATTTCCCAAACTCTTGGAGATTTTGTGCCCCTCTACGAGCCACCAGCCGTGGGCAAAGACCTGTTTGGGGAGCTCCTCCCCGGCGCTCATCAGAAAGGCGGGCCAATAGACGGCGTGGAAGCGGAGAATATCCTTACCCACCAAATGTAAATCCGCCGGCCACCACTCCCTGTATTGGGGTTTCGGATAACCGACACCGCTTAGGTAGTTTGTGAGCGCGTCAAACCAAACGTAGACCGTCTGATTTTCGTCGAACGGGGCGGGTATTCCCCACTTAACCCTATTTCTCGGGCGGGTTATGGAGATATCCTTCAGCCCCTGGCGGACGAATTCCTTAACCTCGTTAAACCTGTAGGCGGGTTTTACAAAGTCGGGGTTTTTCTCGTAAAACTCCAAAAGGGGTTCCGTATATTTGGAAAGCCTAAAGTAGTAGGTCTCTTCCCTTATATACTCGCAGGGTCTCTTGTGAATGGGGCAGACATTCCCCTCGAGGAGTTCCTTTTCGGTCTTAAACTCCTCACACCCGACGCAATACCAGCCTTCGTAATAACCCTTATAGATGTCTCCGTTTTCGTAACACTTTTGGAGGATATGTTTTACAGCCTCCACGTGGTCGGGTTCGGTTGTTCTTATAAACCTATCGTAGGAGATATTTAAAACCTTCCAAAGTTCCTTAAAGCGTTCGGCGTTTCTATCGGCGAGCTCCTTGGGGGTAATTCCCAATTTCTCCGCCGTCTGCTGTATCTTTAAGCCGTGTTCGTCCGTTCCGGTTAGGAAAAAGACCCTATCCCCTTTTAGACGGTGGTATCGGGCGACTATATCGGCGGCTATGGTGGTATAGGCGTGTCCCAGGTGCGGCTCGCCGTTTACGTAGTATATGGGGGTGGTAACGTAGAACTTTTGACCCATTAGAAACAAAAAATTGTAGAATCCCCGCGCGGAGCGCGGGCTTTGGTTGGAAATTACTCCCTTAAATAGCCCCTTTCTTTAAGCTTTTCCAAAAGCTCGCCGACGGTTGCGTTTTCGTCCAAACCCAAACCCTCTAGCAGTTTCCTTATGGATACCCACTTTTTGAGAACCATACCCTGGGTTATCAACCTCTCGAAGGGTTCTTCGTATTTAACCATCCCCAAATCGTGGAGGAATTTTTCGAAAAACCTCGCGTAGAGCAGGTGCAAAACTGCGTGTTCTATACCTCCTATGTAGATATCTACCGGCATCCAGTAGTTGGCTTTTTCCTCGTCGAAAGGTTTTTGGTCGTTGTGGGGGTCGGTGTAGCGGAGGAAATACCAGGAGCTGTCAAAAAAGGTGTCCATGGTGTCGGTTTCCCTCTTTGCGGGAGCCCCACACTTGGGACATTTGGTGTTTACAAATTCCTCGCTCCTCTCGAGGGGATTCCCCTGACCGGTAAACTCCACATCGAGGGGTAGTTTTACCGGAAGCTCCTCTTCGGGAACGGGAACAACCCCGCACCTCTCGCAGTAAACCACCGGTATGGGGGTTCCCCAATAGCGTTGTCTCGAAATATTCCAATCCCTAAGGCGGTAGGTTACCTTTCTCCTACCCAAACCGCGTTTTTCGAGTTCCTCAACAATCCTCTTTTTGGCTTCCTCGCTATCCAACCCGCTAAAGGGTCCCGAATTTATCAATATTCCCTTTTCGGTGTAGGGGAGTTTTTTAGAAGACATAGCAGGTAGTTATTTTAAGGTTGGGAAATAGAGGAAAAGCGTTTCCCCTATGGTGCGGAAAGAAATAAAACCAAAAAGAGGTTAGGAAATTTTTGCCATTACCTCTTCGGGAATGTCAAAGTTGGAGATAACCTGCGAAACGTCGTCGTGGTCTTCGAGGGCGCTGAGGAGCTTTATAAGTTTTTGCGCCTCTTCGGGGTTATCTATCCTGACGGTGGTATTGGGTATGTAGGAGATTTCCGCCTTCTCAACGGGAACGCCCAGCTTTTCGAGTTCCTCCTTGACCTGATAGAGGTCTTCGGGGGAGGTGTAGACTATGTGAACTTCCTCGCCGGGTTGAACGTCTTCCGCACCCGCTTCGATAGCCTTTTCGAGGATGGTTTCCTCGTCTATACCTTCGGCGGGCACCTCTATAACACCTTTGCGGTCGAAGAGAAAGGCGACGCTCCCGCTGGTTCCCAACTTTCCGCCGTGTTTGTTAAAGATATTCCTAATCTCGGCTACGGTGCGGTTCTTGTTGTCGGTTTGGGCTACAACCATAATAGCCACACCGCCGGGTCCGTATCCCTCGTAAACGACCTCTTCGATAGCCTCACCCTCGATTAAGCCGGCACCCTTTTTAATCGCATATTCGATTTTCTCCGAGGGCATTTTCGCCTTTTTTGCCCTCTCTATAGCCTGCCTCAAACGGGGGTTGTGGTCGGGATTGGGACCCCCCAAACGGGCGGCAATCATTATCTCCTTTGCCAGTTTGGCGAAAAGTTTACCCTTTTGGGCGTCAACCTTTGCCTTCTTATGCTTAATCTGCGCCCAGTGGCTGTGTCCCGCCATATTAGACCTCCGAAAAGATTTTTGTGGGAAAAAAGCCCAATTAGTTAAATTTTACGTTCCCGTAGTGGGGTGGTATCTCGGGGATTGTCTTTAAAATCCCCGCGCTCCGCGCGGGCTAAATTCCTTCTTATGGGAAAGATAAAGGGGCTTCTTCTCGACCTCGACGGCACGCTCTATATCGGCGACAAACCCATACCGGGGGCTGTCGAGGCGGTAAAAAAATTGAAGGAAAAATATCCCTTGAGGTTTATAACCAATACGACGACCAAACCGAGGAGGGTAATATTTCAAAAACTCCAAAAAATGGGTTTTCCCGTAGAGGAGGAGGAAATATTTTCCGCCCTCACGGCGACCAAGGAATTCTTAAAGGAACACAACGCGGGTGCCTATCTGGTTTTGACCGACCTCGCAAAGGAGGAGTTTAAAGATTTGAGAGACCTACCGGTGGAGTATGTGGTGGTAGGCGACGCGCGGGAGAATATGAATTACGAAAACCTCAACAGGGCTTTTAGATATCTTATGAAGGGCGCGAAACTGATTGCGGCTGCTAAAAATCGGTATTACCTCGACAGGGACGGGGAACTCTCACTCGATGCGGGACCCTTTGTGGTCGGATTGGAATACGCAACCGGTCGGGAGGCGATACTTATAGGGAAACCCAACGGGGAGTTTTTTCTCAAAGCCGTTCGCAGTATGGGTTTAAAACCGGAGGAGGTGGCGGTCGTGGGCGACGATATAGAAGCCGACGTAAAGGGCGGAATAGACGCCGGACTCTTCGGTATCCTGGTAAAGACGGGAAAATTCAAACCCTCCGATTTGGAGAGGGGTATAAAACCCGACCTGGTTATAGATTCCGTAGCCGAGCTCCCGGAGGTGTTGGAAAAACTTTGACAACCCTTTTTCGGGTTGTATCGCTTGATTTCCTTTGGGGGTTTTGTTATATTTATCTCTTTGTCCACGGGGCGTAGCTCAGAGGCAGAGCGCTGGCATGGGGGGCCAGAGGTCGCCGGTTCGATCCCGGCCGCCCCGACCACCTCTAATCAATCCGTCCAAAGGTTAATTCCAACTTTTCCAATCCTGTAAGGTTAAGGTGCTACATTCTATCCCTCTTAGGGGGTAGAAATTGCTTTGGAAAAAGTTTGACCTATTGAAGGACTACCGTTCTCCCGAAGACCTCAAGGGGTGGGATTTCGAAAAACTGGAAAAACTCGCCGAGGAGGTTAGGAGATACATAATAGAGGTTACATCCAAAACGGGTGGACATGTGGGTCCCTCTTTGGGTGTGGTCGAACTTACCATAGCCCTCTTAAAGGTTTTCAACCCTCCCGACGACGTGGTGGTTTGGGATGTCGGTCATCAGGGCTATCCGTGGAAGATACTTACCGACCGAAAGGAAAGGTTTCCCTCTTTGCGCCAATACGGGGGTATATCCGGTTTTATAAAGCGGGGGGAAAGTCCTTTCGACGCCTTCACGGTGGGACACAGCTCCACTTCCATATCGGCGGCTCTCGGCATAAGAAAGGGTAAAGACCTTATAGGTATAAAAGAGGACTACGTTATCGCCGTTATAGGAGACGGGGCGCTTACGGGCGGCGAGGCTTGGGAGGGGCTGAACAACGCCGGGCAACTCCGTCCCGACCGCTTTATAGTGATTCTCAACGACAACGAGATGTCAATTTCCCCCAATGTGGGGGCTATATCAAACTATCTAAATAAGGTTTACAGCGGCAAGGTTGTTCAGGAATTCCGTCAAAAACTCAAAAAGGTATTGGAAAACAACTTCAAACCCGGTCTTAGGTTTATGAAGTTGGTCGAGGAATTCCTAAAGGGGTTGATATCGCCGGGTATCCTCTTTGAGGAACTCGGTTTCAACTACATAGGGGTTATAGACGGACACAACATTCCCCTTTTGGTTGAAACTTTGGAAAACGTAAAACGGATAGAGGGACCCGTTTTGCTCCACATCAGAACGATTAAAGGAAAGGGTTACAAACCCGCCGAGGAGAACCCGGTAAAGTGGCACGGCGTGGGTCCCTACAAGTTGGAAACGGGTGAAAGCGCTAAGAAAAAGAGCCGCAGCTGGTCGCAAGCCTTTGGCGAGGCGCTCGTCGAATTGGCGGAAAGGGACGACAAAATTGTTGCCGTAACCCCCGCTATGCGGGAGGGTTCGGGGCTTACGGAATTCTCAAAGCGTTTTCCCGAAAGGTTTTTCGATGTGGGAATAGCGGAACAGCACGCCGCAACCTTCAGCGCCGGACTGGCAACCCAAGGTTTAAAGCCAGTTCTCTGCTACTACTCGACCTTCATGCAGCGAGCTTACGACCAGATTATCCACGATATAGCCCTGCAAAAGCTTCCCGTTGTGCTCGCCGTCGATAGGGCTGGGCTAGTCGGGGAGGATGGACCAACCCACCACGGGTCTTTTGACCTCTCCTATCTGCGCTGCATTCCCAACATGGTGGTCTCCGCGCCCAAAGACGAGATAGAGCTTAGAAATCTCCTATATACCGCCCTAAAACAGCGGGAATTTCCCTTCGCCATAAGGTATCCCCGCGGGGCGGTTGTCGAAAACCTTCTCGGGGAGGGAAGGGAATTTAAAGAGATACCCATCGGCAGTTGGGAACTTCTAAAGTTTGGAACCTCGGAGGTTACTATATTGGCAACCGGCATAGCCGTAAGTTGGTCTTTGAAGGCTTACGACCTACTGAAGGAATTTCACGGAATAGAACCGACGGTGGTAAACGCGAGATTTATAAAACCCCTCGATAGGGAGATGCTCAAAAAGATTGCCGAACAACATCGGGTGGTTGTCACGGTGGAGGAAAACACCGTTGTCGGAGGCTTCGGTTCCGCAGTCCTCGAAGCGTTAAACGAAATGAATCTCCTACAAAAGGTGAAGGTTGTAAATATTGGTCTCCCCGATAGGTTTGTCGAACATGGAAATCAGAACATTTTGAGGGAAAAGCTCGGACTTACCCCCGAGGGGATTGCAAAAAAGGTCTTGGAGACCTTAAAGGGTGCGAATGTTAAAAGTTCCTAAAAAGGGTTTTTTTAAATTCCCCTAAAGGGAATCTACCTTTCTTTCCAAAAGCTCCTTTAGGCGTATCGGTTTAAAACCTATCGCCTCAAAGCTCACATTCAAAAGCCTCGGGCGGTCTATGGTCTTCGAGTGAACATGCCCGTGGATATTTATATCGCACCGGTAATCATGAAAAATTTTTTCCAACGCCTTAACGGCTTTTGAACGGTATTGCTCGGGAACAAAGACCGGGTAGTGGGAAAAGAGAATTTTTATCCCTCCGACGGTTGTAACTATTCCGTTTGCCAAAAAGTGGTCGGTTTCAATTATTTCAATCCCTTTGGAGGAAACTACGGCAACTTTACCCCTTCCCACAACGGCTTCGAAATATTTCGAATACCCGTCTAGGAGCTTTCCCTTTGCGTCGTGGTTTCCCGCCACAAAGAGCTTTCTCCCGTTCAAGAAAGCGGCGAATTCGAGGTAAAACTGCGGTTTAAAGATAAAGTCCCCCAAGTGGAGAACCAAATCCCTTTCACCTACAACGGAATTCCAATTATCAATTATCCAATCCTCGTGGGAGGGAAAACCTTCCTCCAAATACCTCTTGCGGACAGGTTCATACTCGACAATCCTATCGTGGAACAGGTGGGTATCGCTTATAAGGAAAGTGTTTTCATCGATTTCCCTCAGGGGTTCCATAAAAAATAAAAATCCATTAAGGGTTGCGGATAAAACCCCTCTCTATAGGTGTGGAAACTATTTTTTTGAACTCCTCCTTAGGTAGGTATTTGGGGGTGTAGTCGTAGCCGAAGCGTCTCAAAAGGCGGACAAAAGCCCTAAGGTGGTTTCTGGAGCCCTTCGTCAGGTTGGCGTAAACTATGCGTATATCGCGGTTGTCGGTATTCTCCATAGCCTTTTTGAGGTCGGTAATGTCCAGCTCCTCTATAAGCGCCCCCACCTTCAGGGCGTCGATGAGGGATTTTTCCCCTTCAGAGACCAATTTGTTGTATAACTCCTGAATGTGCTTGTTGGTAAATACACCCACGCGGTCTATTACCGGGTCTTTCAGTCTGTATTTTTTATCAGGACGCCGACCATATCCATATGTCTCTGCTCGGAGCGGGCGATATTTCTAAAGATTGGAAGCCTCCACTTGCGGTATAGGGTCAAATAGACATCCCTTGCCAGTTTTTCCTCTTCCCTCATATAGAGGAGTTCCTCTTTCTCCTTTTCGCTCAACCTCTGTTTGGGTAGGTTTTCGACGTAATAGAGACCGTAAGGGGTTCCATAGTGGTATGTCCCTCCGTAGGAGTGAAAGTTATTTATCCCGGACCCCATTAGGGGGGCAAAGGCAAAAAGTATCCCCAATAGGGTTTTTGCAAATTTTTTTAGTTCCATGTGTAGGGAATTTAATGCGATATTCAAACCTATGTAGGTTTTGCAATACCTTTGAATATCCTGAACGAGGATAGTTTAAATTTAATTATCTTCCTAAGAATGGAAAGTTTAAAAGATATCTACCAAGATGTCTTTAACGACCTTTTAAAAAGAGCCACAAAAGGGTCTTTGGAGGAAAAAATTTGCCTTTGGTTAGGCACTAACTTAATAGAGGTGGAAAGATTAACCGGAAAAAATTTTTATTTCGCCAAAGGCAAAATTAGGAGACAGAGACCTTTTTTAAGTTGTTGGTATGAAGGTGATACATTTGTTGTGTTATTTTTATCGAGTACCTCAAAAGGAAATCAAAAAAGCGTCAATTTAACCTTTTGTCGGAATGAGGGATGCAAAGAATTTATTTTTTATGAGAAAGTTTACCTATTCCGCAACCGAAAAGGAAAATATGAAAAAATCTTTTTAAACAAATATCAAATAGAAAGTATTGGTAAGTTATGCGGGTGCTGTGAAAACCTCGAGAAATTAAAAAAGTTTTGTCTAAAAAAGGAGGATAATAATGGATAAACCACTTAAGGATATAGTGTGGGAAATTTTAAAAAGCGATAAACCCGATAAAACCAAAAAACATTATTACCTATTCATCAAAAAGATAGTCGCACAGAAGGTTAGAAGCTATTTCCCCCAAGAGGACTATCAAAGTTGGGAATATCTTGCGGAGGAAATTACACAAGACTTTTTTCTTTGGCTATTGAAAGAGGAAAATAAACGAAAATTTTTAGAAAACAAAGATAGATTTACCTCCGGTTATTTTGTTAAAAAAATAAATGGTTTAATTATAGATCACCTTAGAAAGGTTGATACCCTTCAAAAACATATCCCAATCAGTTTGGACGAAAAAATAGAAGATGAAAGCAAAAATCTAACCTTAAAAGATTTTATTACCGACAAAAAATTTGAATTGGAATCTATCGACTGGATAGCCACGGCAGGGGCTTTTATTAAAACTTTAGAAAACGAGCTTAAAGAGGACTACCTAAAAACTCTATGCTACTGGATTTTTAGGGATAAGTATTCCACCGATTGTTATCTCGAAAACCTTTCTTCGGCGGCTAAATACAAAAGAATAGAGAGACTGAAAAAACTATTAAGGGAAATTCTGGAAAGACACCCTTTGGAAAAAGAGGAGTGGCAAAAATTTGTTGAGCTAATGGAGGTTTACTGTCAGAAAAGGTTTGGTAAATGCGTTTAAACATTTTAAAGGGGGACAACCTATGGACTTAGCGGAAGTATTGGAAACCTTGTATAAGATTTACGAGCAAGATATAAAGGAGGAAGACAATCCTCCCACAAGACCCCATTTGGACTATAAAGAAGGGGATATAGTTGAGCTAAAGGGAAATATTTACGTTTACCTATGGAAAAAGAAAGGGGATAGATGGAAGGGGTTGCTTGCCACCCCA
>JALVTI010000168.1 GCA_027035985.1 Aquificales bacterium
GATAGACCCTCAATGGATTTATCTATTTTTCCTCTACTATTTCAGGATTTTGTTCTTTCTTATTCCCCAAACAATGTTTTCTTTCGGAATTTTACCAAACCTTGTATTGGCTCATCTACTTTTTGCCCTTACGTGGGTGTATATTTATATCGTTCCTCCTCCATCAGATGTTGTTATACCCAAAAATGAGTGGCATCTTTTACTTTTAATTCTTAACGAGTCTTTAGTAGGGTTTATCCTGGGTTTCTTTGTAAGGGCTATTTACACCTTATTCGTTATTTTCGGCGAATTGGTCAACCTCCATGTCGGATTGGCTATGGCCAACCTCATCCTTCCCGGTGAGGGAATTATGGGTTTATTTGGAAATCTCTTTGGAATTTTGGGATGGTTACTATTTTTAGCCATCGGCGGTCTTGAAGTTATGTTTTTCGGCTTGAAATTGTCTTTTGAAATTATACCTGTTACAAAATTTGACCCTTCTATACTGGATTACAAAATGTTTTTTCTACTATTGGTAAAAATCTTTTATATAGCCACCGCTATGGCTTTACCCGTAATAGCGGTTTTCTTTTTGGTGAACCTTATTTTAGCCCTCACCAACCGATTGGTTCCAAATGTAAACATATTTTTTGTTGGTTATCCGATTTATATGTTGGGGAATTTCGCCGTTATAGCTCTCTTGGCACCCGCTTTTGGATGGTTAAGTGTAAGGCTAATAGATAAATATCTGACAACCTTTATAGACTTCATTAAGAGCTTTCCCCATTAAGGGTTTTTTAACGACCTCCTCCATCCCCAGGGAAAGAGAAGTAAATTTCCCACTATTAGAGCAAAGAAGAAACCTTCCAATCCCTCTTTACCAAAAATTAGAAAAATAACATATGTATAGAGTATAAAAACCAAAAATCTAAACCATCTCGAGTGGTAAAACTTTATATGTCGACTTCTAAACTTTTCTCGGAGAGAACTTTCCTTTCCGTATTTGGAAATAAGTTTTAATTCCTTCGAGTGGAGCTTAGTAGAAATCCACACCCAGCGGTAGTATGCAAGGATAAAAACCAATCCCAAAAGAAAGGAAATTATCAAAATAACAAAATTCATTAGGCGCTTTTGTTATTTTCTTCGGGTTTTTTATTTTCTGCTTTAGTTTGAGGCGGGGAAACCTCTTCCTCCCCACTTACAGCCTTTTTAAAGTTTCTTATACCCTCTCCCAGGGATTTACCCAATTCTCCCAACCTTCCGGGTCCAAAAATCAATAGAACCACCACAAGTATTACTAAGATTTCCCACCCACTAAATGGTCCGAACATCTTAAGACTCCATTTTAAGTCATTGTTCTCTATTTAGACCTTTCTATGCTTGCCCCAATTTTTACAATCTCTGCAAAGCTTTCGGGTTTCAGCGAAGCCCCTCCGACCAAAACCCCTTTAATGTGAGGTTGGGATAAAATCGCTTCCGCATTGGAAGGTTTTACACTTCCCCCATAAAGTACCCTTACGCCTTCCGCTTTTGTGGGATTTATCTCCTTCAATTTTTCATAAATAAATCGGTGAACCTCTTCGGCATCTTCCGGTTTAGCAGCCACCCCCGTCCCAATAGCCCAAACCGGCTCATATGCTATATCTATTCGGTCTAACTTATCTCCTATCCCGCTCAATCCTAACCTCAATTGAGTTTCCACAACGGTAAAAGTCAAACCGCTTTCCCTCTCCTGCAGCGTTTCACCCACACAGAGAATAACCCTTAATCCCTCCTCCAAAGCCGAAATCACTTTTTTGTTTATCAATTCATCGGTTTCTCCAAAGATATGCCTTCTCTCGCTGTGTCCCAAAATTACGTATTCGCAACCGGCTTCGCGAAGCATTACCGGAGAGATTTCACCCGTAAAAGCCCCCTCTTTTTCGAAATAGCAATTTTGTGCTCCTATTTTTATATTTGACCCCCTACTTTCAGAAACGGCGGTGGGAATATCTATAAATGGAGGGAATATCAATATCTCGACTTCATCGATACCCTCAACCATTGGTTTGAAAGCCCTAAAATACTCCACCGTTTGAGAAGGGGTTTTATGCATCTTCCAGTTGCCGGCGATTAGCAATTTTTCCGCCATAGGGGGTTAGTTTACCATCCCAATTGCTTCCTCTTTTTCTGCAAGACGTTGTGGGCTAATTTCGTAGGTTCCGGTATACGGTACTTGGACGTTTTTAATACCAACTTTATAGCCGAAGGCAGAGAGATATTGTTCCCCACCGAAACAAAAACCGGATAAACTCTATCTTTGGTACGGACTACTGCTCCCAAGATTTCATCGGTCTTTGGGTCTTTGACATAGGAAAAACATCCCCTCTTTTCACAGGGATATTTAAACTTTCCATACAGGTGGGATTTCGCTACACCCACCGATACAGTTCCCGTTTCCACTCCAAAGTGGGAAGCAATTCCGCACCTTCTCGGATGAATTTTTCCCTGCCCGTCAATAAAGTAAACCTCGGGTTTTATCTTAGCCTTATCGTAGACCTCCAATAGGGCTGGAAGTTCTCTAAAAGCCAAAAAGGTGGGAATATAGGGAAAATCCACCTTTGTATGTTTAATAACAACATCTATCGGTTTGAGGGTTTGAGTATCAACAACTACAAGAGAAACCAATGCTTCGGTTGGATTGCTCCTGAGGTCCTTAAAGGTTAAATCCATTCCGCCAACGAAACGGACTTTTTCCACATCCACCACATCGGTCTCATTTATTTTTTTTCCACACTCCTCCTGGATTTTTTTTAATGTCTCCAAATCGGGTTGAAAATCCTCCATAGCAAAACTATTTTCGAAGCCGATTGAAAAAGAATTCCTTTGAGGTTTAATTAAAAGGTTTGGTGCGACAGGAGGAACTGCTTTCGGAGGAGTTAGCTCAAAACGAACCTTACCGCATAGCCCTCAGTTACGACCCCGATGACGAACCTTCGCCTCTATTCGACTACACCTTCCATTTGGCTAAACTTCTATCGGGAGAAGTTGTTATAGTCCACGCTTTGGAAAGCATAGTTTCGACCCAAACGGAGGAGGAGGAAAAAAAAATCCTCCAAAAGGTCGAAGAAGTTATTTCTAATTTAAAAGTTGAAACGGATATTCCCTACAAAGTCGAAATCATTTATGGAAAGGATATAGAAAACTTCGTCCAATTCGTAGAAAAAAATAAAATAAACCTTTTCAGCTTCTATTTCTTTACAAAACTCTTCAGGAAAACGCTTTCTCAACTTTTTGTGGAAACCCTCACCAATTGCAGTCTTTTGGTTGTAAAGGAAAAACAAACCTTTCGTCCTATAAAAAGGATATTGGTTCCCATCGATTTTTCCGAAAATTCCTTCCGACAAAAGGAGTTCATTTTAAGGTTGAAAAAGTATGCCCCTTATAGGTTGGAAATAGTGTTTCTCCACGTTCTGGAAGAGGAGGATAAAAGCCAAGAAGAGGAAATTAAATTGCTCTTTGCCGAACTTTTCGATGGTATAGGGATATTAGAAATTTCCTACGGAAAACCCTCCGAAAGGATAATAGAAATATTGGAGAAAAAACACTACAATTTGGTTGTAGTAGGAAGAACCGGTAGGGGTTTAAATCTCGACTACGGAAAGGTTACCGAGGAGGTTATAAAAG
>JALVTI010000169.1 GCA_027035985.1 Aquificales bacterium
ACCTTATCGTTGAAGGCAACAATCCCGCCGAAAGCGGAAACGGGGTCTCCCTCCAACGCCCTCAGGTATGCCTCCCTAACGCTATTTCCCACGGCAACACCGCAGGGGTTGGTGTGCTTTATTATCGCGCAGGCGGTCTCGGGAATTTCGGATACGAGCTTTATGGCGCTATCGGCGTCGAGATAGTTGTTAAAGGACATCTTTTTCCCCTGAAGAACCTCCGCCTTAACGATACCCAAATTCTCCAAGGGGTTTTCGAAAAGCCAACCCCTCTGGTGGGGGTTTTCCCCGTAGCGGAGTTCCTCTTTGAGTTTCATGGGAACGGTTTCCTCTTTGAGGTTCTCTTCGAATTCTGTTAGACCTTTAAGGGTGTTGTATATAACGCTGTCGTAGTAAGAGGTATGGGCGAAAGCCTTGACCGCCAAGCGGGCGCGGTCTTCTTCGGTCAACTCACCCTTTTTTAGCTTTTCGATAAACCAACCGTAGTCTTGGGGGTCGGTTAAAACGCTCACCCGGGGAAAGTTTTTAGCCGCCGCCCTTATAAGGGTGGGACCCCCTATATCTATAAACTCCAAAAGTTCCCTCAAGGGGAGGTTTTCCCTACTCTTCTCCTCAAAGGGATAGAGGTTTACAACAACAACCTCGATGGGTTCTATACCGAGCTCCTCCAATTGTTTTTTATCCCTTTCAACCCAATCGCGGTAGAGAATTCCTCCGTGAACCTTGGGGTGGAGGGTTTTAACCCTTCCGTCCAAAATTTCGGGAAAACCGGTTATCTCGCTCACCTCGACGACCGGAATACCCCTTTCCCTCAAAAAGCGCGCCGTCCCGCCGCTGGAGACTATCTTATAGCCCAGCCCGTGAAGTTCCTTTGCGAGTTTATCCACACCCTCTTTGTTCCAAACCGATATAAGGGCGATACCTTTGGAGGACATGGAGTTTTAATTCTCCACAAAGGTGTTTTGGGAGAAAGGAAACCCCGAAAGGGATTTTTAGTGAATGAGTTCTCCCAGTTCGAATATAGGTAAATACAGCGCTACAAGGATAAATCCAACAATACCACCGATAATAACCATCATCATAGGTTCTATCATCGATATAAGTCCGTCGATAGTGGTTTTCAATTCGTCTTCGTAAAAGTCGGCTAAACTTTCGAGCATGCTATCGAGCTGACCGGTTTCCTCACCTATTTTTATCATGGAAATCAACATTTTGGGAAACCGTTCCGTTCTTTGAAGTGCACTCCAAAGGGGTTCACCCTGAATTACCGCTTCCTTGGCGCTTTCTATAGCTTCTTGATACACTACATTACCGGTAACCTTAGCTGAAAGTTCTAAAGACCTTTCTATCGATACACCGGCGGCGAAGAGGGTTGCGAAGGTTCTCGAAAACTTAGCCAATGCTCCCTTAACAAAAAGGGTGCCAAACATCGGAATTTTTAACTGCAAAAGGTGAACAAATTTTTTGAAACCGTAAACCCGCTTATAGAGTAAGACCAAAATGGTTACAACTGCTGCCGTTCCGCCAAAGAAGTAGAGGGTGTATTCCCTTAAGGAGTTTGAGATGTTGATAAGCATTTGGGTTAGGGCGGGTAGTTCACCACCCAAAGATTTATATATCTGTGCAAAGGTGGGAACGAGGAAGTAAATAATTCCGAGAGTTATAAGCGTAGCTGCTATTGAAACGAAAGCGGGATAAAACGATGCGGATTTAATTTTGTTAATAATTTCGGCAATCCGTTTGTAATAATCCGATGCCCGTTTTAAAACCATGTCGAGTTGACCGGTTTCCTCTCCCACCTCAACCATGCTGATGAAAAACTCGTCAAAGAGCTTTCGTCTTTCCTGTAGGGCTTTGGAAAAGGGTATACCCCCCCTTATCTCCTCCGCCATTTTTAGGAGCTCTTTTTTCAACTTGGAGTTATCTATTGAATCGGCGACCAATTCGAGGGCGTCAACCAATCCTATACCCGCTTCGATAAGGGCGGCGAGCTGTTTTGAGAATATGGAAAGGTCTTTGGAGGAGACCCCTCCAAAGGAGAGGGTTAATTCTTTCTGCCACCAAGGTTTTTCCCCCTCTTTACCGCCTTCAGCGGTTGCATCCGTTCTTTTTTTTATTTTTTCAATTTTTGTGATTGTTAATCCCAATTGACGGAGCTTTCTTATAGCTTCCAATCTGCTACCGGCTTCTATTTGGTCTTTAACCTTGTTTCCGGCTTTATCAACCCCTTCATAGCGATATAGAGGCATAAATTAAACCTCCTCCACAAGGTGGGCAATTTGAGAATAGGGTATTTTGAGAAGTTTTGCGAGTTCCACAGGGTCGGGCGAATAACGGACGGCATCCTCGAGGGTAATAAGACCCTCCCTGTAGAGTTTTGCCAACGATTGGTTCATAGTTTGCATTCCGGTTTGGGATTGTCCGCTCTGCATTAGTGCGTAAACCTGTTGCAATTTGTTTTCCCTTATGAGGTTTCTTATAGCTTTATTTGGAATTAGTAGCTCGTAAGCGAGCACCCTACCGCCACCTATTTTGGGAACCAACCTTTGGGATATAACACCTGCCAAGGTGAAGGATAACTGAATTCTTATCTGGTCTTGTTTATCGGATGGGAAAACATCAACAATACGGTTAATGGTCGATATTGCGGTATTGGTGTGCAAGGTTCCGAAAACGAGGTGACCGGTTTCGGCAGCCCTTAGGGCTGTTTCTATAGTCTCGGTATCCCTCATCTCTCCAACCATAATGACGTCGGGGTCTTCACGAAGGGCTGCCCTTAAAGCTTGATTGAAGTCGGGTGCATCGGTTCCTATTTCCCTCTGGTTGATAATTCCCTTTTTGTGCTTAAAGAGGTATTCGATGGGGTCTTCAATGGTTAAAACGTGGTGGGGAAAGTTTTCCAAAATGTAATCTATCATTGCCGCCAAAGTGGTCGATTTACCCGAACCGGTGGGACCCGTAACGAGAACAAGTCCCATTGATTTATGACAGAGGTCTATAATCCTTTCGGGAAGCCCCAATTCTTTGTAGTTGGGAATTCTCGCCGGCAGAGTCCTGAAAACGCCCGCCACCGTTCCCCTTTGATAAAAGGCGTTTACCCTAAACCTACCTACTCCCGGCACACCGAAAGAGAAGTCTACTTGCCCTTTTTCCTCCAACTCTTTGCGGTAGCGTTCTTTCATTATCTCGAATATGAGCTTTTTGGACATATCGGGAGTTATTACGGGGAATTTTGTTAGCTCTTGAATTTTTCCATCGATTCTCATTCTGGGATGGGTTCCAACCGTTATATGAATATCAGAAGCACCCTTTTTAACAGCCTCTTCGAGGATTTCTGTTATATATACTTCCGACATAGTAAAACCTCCATTTGTGCTTTTATTGCTATTTTAAAATTTCCCATTCCATGCGCATTTTGGTCACGGGCGGAGCAGGCTTTATAGGTTCAAACCTCGTGAGGGAACTCCAAAAGAGATTCTCCCAAGCGGATATAGTGGTGGTAGATAACTTCACCAGCGGGGATTTCAAAAATTTGATAGACTTCAAGGGGGAGTTTATTACCGGCGATATCTCCGATAGGGGGTTTTGGGATTATTTGGCTTCCTC
>JALVTI010000170.1 GCA_027035985.1 Aquificales bacterium
CCTTCCGAAACCGACCAGGTCGAAAATCTCTTTGGTTCTCTTAATAAAATCCTTAGCCCCTGCGGGGAGTTTCTTGTAAGGTAGGGGAATGGTCGGCTGACCCCTTTGGTGGAAGAATTCGGTCGTTATTCCCACACTTTCGACGTAGTTATAGAGTCTGTCCAAACCCTTTTTGCGGAAAAAGGCGATTAGTAGCTCCGCCGCGGGGACGTTCAAAATAAGGGTTCCCTCACCCCATTTCTTCTCTATATGCCTAATCTCGACGAGGATATAAGCCTCCCCGTCCCTCTCCTCCACACGGGCGAAAATGGATGTATCCTTTGGAAGTTCCTCTAAAACCTCCTCGACGGTGTATTCCTCCTCTTCCTCGACAAAGGTTTCGCCCTTTTCCCTCAAACCCTCCTTTTGAAGGAGATAGGTAAGTTTTCCCCTATGCCACACGAGGAGCAAATCGAAACCCCAATCCCTCAAGGAGCGAATCTCAAATTCCCTTTCCTTTTCGGGGTTGCCTATCTTTTCAAAAACGAGAGTCCTCTCGGCGTGCTTTAACTTAAACTCCAACTTATCGAAGCTTCCCATAACCCTTTAAATTTAGGTTTTCCTTATCAAAAAGTCTGCGCCCGCAGTAGTTATCTCTACATTCCAAGGAAGGGATTAATTTTGAAACCTCTTTCCCTATAGGGTTGGGAACCCCACCCAAATAAGACGCCAAGTGGAGGTGTAAACATTTCACCCCTAAGGGGTTTTCTATACCTCCGACACCCACCGATAGAAGCTTTTTCTTTACACCCTTCGGTAAGTTTTGGGGGATAAAGGGCTTTCGCAACATCCTTTCGAAAGAGTGGGCTTTTAGGTAGCGGTGCCTAAAGCGTTCGTCCCTCCTCAACTTCTCTTCAAACTTTGAGATATAGCCCGCCTCTTCGAGGCGGGAAACCTCCTTTACGAGGTGGGGACATGTAAGCCAAAATATGGTGGGAAAAGGTTTTCCATCCACCAGCGGCGGGTTTTTAATAACTTGGGGAAAACCAAACTTGCAAAGTTTTATAACTTTATACCCCTTTTTAGGTTTTTTACCCAGTTGGAACCTTAAATGTTTGTCAAAAATTTCTTTCATTGATTGTTAAATTGTTAATCATAGTACCACAAATGGGAACTATAAAAAAATTTCTACAAAAAGGCTTCCTTGTTTTACTGCTTTTAAGCCTTATATCGGTTTTTACAGCGTATAAACATAACTTCAAAAGGGCTAACTTGAACGGCTACATCCAAACACAAGGAGAAGTAGTTAATGTAACCCACAGAAAGGTTTTATTTTTAGATTACCACAATAGGTTGTTTTACTTTTACATTCCGAAAGGAGTAAGGATATACCCCGGCGACCTAGTAGAAGTCAAAGGATTGGCAAGGAAAAGCTATATAAGGGTTAAAAGAATAACCATAAAAAGAGATTTCCTTCAAAAAATTCGCGTAAAAATTCACAACACATTAAAAAGTCAATTTTTAAAGACCGCACAAACTCCTTTTGAAAAGAAATTAGGTTCCGCACTTTTATTTGGTGAAAATTGGTTTTCCAAAAAAGAAAAGCAGAAATTGGGACATACGGGAATTTATCCACTTATCGTTATTTCGGGAATGCATTACGCACTATTATTCACTTTCTTTCTCATTTTTCCCGTTAGATGGAAACTCCGATATTGGTTAGCACTTTCTTTCTTTATCTTTTTCACTTTTCTTATTCTTTTCCCAAAAGCACCAGCTTATCGCGCTTTTATCTCTTTTTCACTATTTTTATTGGCTAAAATTTTAGAAAAACAATATCATTCCCTAAAAGCTTTACTTATAGCCTTTTCCCTGTGGGTTTTAATTTTTCCATATTGGTTTTTCAATGTAGGTTTTTGGTTAAGCTATTTGGCTTCCCTATCGTTAATTCTTTACTACGGAAATCGGAAAACTCCAGAAAGTAGTCTATTTGAAAACATGATTAAAACCTTTTTAGGTCTGGAAGCCTCTTTAGTGGTGTTGACTGTAATAAATCCCATTTTGGGATATTACTTTCACTATTATTCCTTTGGAAGTTTCCTGTATAACCAAATTTTTACCCTTTTAGCGGAAGGATTTTTATTAATAGGCATTTTAAACATGTTAACTTTTTGGAGCTTCTCCCCTTTTGTAGAGTTACAACACCTTATAGCTTCAACCTTCGAATGGATTTTTAGCAAAATTCCCGAAAATGTTTTCATAAAAGTTCCCTATTTCCCAAAAGAGGTTATGTTTCTCTTTGTAATAACCGCAATAGGTCTTCTGTTAATAGTTCCCAAAAAGTGGAAACTGAAAGTTCTTGTTTTACTATTTTTTGTGGAGGTTTTTGTTTTTATCTCCTTATGAAGGTTTCTTTTCTATTACAGCCACCACTTTAAGGTTGGCACTTTTATCCAATTCAGCATAGGATATAACGTGATATTGGGGTAAATAGTTATCGAGAACCTGTTTCATAAATCTTCTAATCTCTGGAGCGGTTACCAAAACGGGTTCAGCTCCAACCCTGGTAAAGTTTTCCATAGCCTTTTCCAATTGGGGTTTGACACCTTCGGCAACTACTTTCATAAATTCGGCATGATTCCCCTTTTCTATATATCCGACCAATTCGCTTTCCAAAAGAGGGTGTAAAATGGCGGCATATAGGTTTCCATTGACCGCATAGAGTTTGGTAATTAACGGCGCTAAAGCCTGACGAACGTATTCTGTTAGCTTATCTATATCCTTTTCAACCTCTATAAAATCGCTAAGCGTTTCTAAAATGGTAAGCATATCCTTAACGGGGATACCCTCCTTTAAAAGGTTCTGGACTACCCTATGAACCACCGAAATGGGAACCTGATTTGGAACTATATCCTCGACCACTTTGGGATATTTTTTCTTTAAAGCTTCCAAAATTTGGAGGATTTCATTTCTACTTACAATTCTCCAAAGGTTACGTTTTATTACCTCGGAAAGGTGGGTTACCAATACGGTTTCCGGGTCTACAACCATATATCCCATCTTTTGGACTGTATCTTTTAAATGTGGCTCAATCCAATAAGCCTTTATCCTAAAAGCGGGGTCATAAGTTTCTATACCGCCGGGGGGGACACCCTTAGCCATTCCGGTATCTATTGCAAGCAATTTATCCGGATAAAGTGTATATCTCTCTTCCTCAACCCCCTTTATTAGAATTCGATATTCGTTAGGTTGAAGGTCTAAGTTATCTCTGATATGTATGGCACTAATGATAACACCGTAGTCCTCGGCAATTTTTTTGCGAATTTTTCTAATTTTCTTTGCAGCTTGCCCCCCTTGTTTTTCATCGAATAAGGATATAAGCCCATATCCAATTTCCAAAGTTACGGGGTCGGGTTGAGGAATAAAATCCTCCGGTCGCTCTTCCTCCTCCTTAGCTTGTTCCTCCTGCTCTT
>JALVTI010000171.1 GCA_027035985.1 Aquificales bacterium
GGAGCGGTCTCCTACCACAAGGGTATTTTCCGGTTTTACACCCAACCGGTCGGTGATGTAGAGGATATGTTCCTTTGAGGGTTTATGTTCTTTGGGCAAATTCCTACCCACGACGAGGTCGAAATAATTTCTTAACCCCGTAAGGGTTAGAACCCTCTCCGCACCCTCGGTTATCTTGTTTGTGGCTACCGCGAGTTTTAAACCCCTCCCCTTTAGGGTCTTTAAAAACTCTTCTATTCCCTCAAAGGGTTTTGTCTCACAGCAGACATACCTCGTGAGGTAGTAATGCCTTAGCTTTAAAAGGGCTTCCTCCCACCTTTCGGGGGGCAGAAAGGGTTGGAGAAATCCGTAAGCACCTCCGCCTATATGCCTTACAAATTCCCCGAAGGGGGGTATCTCGCAACCGTAATCTCTCAAGGTATCGCAAAGAGCCCTATATAGGTCGGGGGCTGTGTCGAGCAGGGTGCCGTCGAGGTCGAAAATTACCAGTTCGAACATTACCTTAATACTCAATACCGATGTCGGAACTTTTTAAAACCATAGTTGACAAGTCCCCCTTGGGGGTTCTCATATACGACAAAACCCTCGGCGAGGTCGTCTATACAAATCAAACCCTGAGGGATTGGGGAATTTTCGAAACCCCTTTTGTAGAAAACCTTCTAAACCTCCAAAACGGGGAATTGGAATATAAGGGGCATTTTTTTAAAGTCCAAACATTCGAGGAGGAGGGAAAAAGGGTCTTCCTCTTGGAGGATATTACCCCTTTAAAGACCTATCAGAGGGCTAAGAAGGACTTCGTCGCAAACGTTTCCCACGAGCTGAAAACCCCCATTTCGGTTATAGCGAGTGTTGCCGAAACTCTCTTTTACGAGGAGGAAGACCCCGTCAAGAGGAGATTTTTGGAACGTATCCTCAAACGTTCGAAGGAGATGGAAGCCCTCGTTCAAGACCTGCTGATACTGGCGGCTCTCGAATCGAAAGAGGGAAAGGTTATTTGGGAAGAGGTAGACCTCCACCGGTTGGTCGAGGAGGTTTTTCAGAACCTAAAGGAGGTTGCCGAAGGAAAGAAGGTTTCCCTCCTAAACATGGTTCCCGAAAATACCCTTTGCACCTGCGACGAACACAAGCTCTTTATACTCCTCAAAAACCTCGTGGAGAATGCGATTAAATACAACCGCGAGGGGGGAAAGGTTTGGGTGAAAACCTACACCAAAGGGGGGTATAGGGTTATAGAGGTCTCCGACACGGGGATAGGTATTCCGAAGAAACACCTACCGCTGATTTTCGAACGCTTTTACAGGGTCGATAAATCCCGCTCGAGGGAGATAAGGGGAACCGGTTTAGGGCTTTCGATAGTCAAACATATCGCTCTGATACACGGTGGCAAAGTGGATGTCGAGAGCGAGGAGGGGAAGGGTAGCTCTTTTAAAGTCTATATCCCGCTTCGCGGAGAGAAAACCTTTAGGGGGAAGTGATTTCCTCCATCAACTTGCGGAGCCTCTCGCAGTAGTGCGCCGACATTAGGCCCAACCGGCACGCCTCGAGAAGGTGCGCCAAATAGTCGGGGTGGGGTTTCAGTCCCTCCCTCACCTTGGAGGGGTGGGCTACGTAAACAACCGCCCCAAAGGTCTCCCCTTTGGGGGTCTCGACCTCGACAACCTCCCTCGTGTAGTGGTCGGGATAGCCTTCGAAAATATCCAACACGGGGATAGCCCTATCAATGTCTACCTCGTAGAGGACTCCCTCTACAACCTCACCTTTTGAAGGTTCTATATTCGCGCAACCGAAACCGCCCTCGTAGAGGCGACAGAGTTTGTTGAAGACCAATCGGTGGTCTTTGAGTATCGCCCTCCTGTAGGAGTAAAAGGGAACCTTTCGTTCCTCCATGCGGGCGGGATTGGTGTTGGAACCGTAGGCGAAATAGAAACCTCTACTTCCCATAGGGGTTAATTTAAGTGGAGCGGGCGACGGGACTCGAACCCGCGACCTGCGGCATGGGAAGCCGCCGCTCTACCAACTGAGCTACGCCCGCTACGAACTACATTTTAAGGAGCCGGCGGTGGGATTCGAACCCACGACCTCAGGCTTACGAAGCCCGCGCTCTGCCGCTGAGCTACGCCGGCTACGGAAAAATAATAATTATTCCACAAAAGGGAGAAGTCAAAGGATACCCCTCAGGTGGGGGTTGTGTCTTCTCTCATACCCCAAGGTGGTTGGGTCGTAGTGTCCCGTTATCACCCTCGCGGTGTCGGGAAAGAGATTAAAAACCTTTTTGAGGGAGCTTATCAAAGCGTTGTAATCCCCACCGGGCAAATCCCACCTACCAACCCCACCCCTAAAGAGGAGGTCGCCCGCTATCAAAACCTCCAATTGGGGAACCCAATAGACCACACTCCCCGGTGTGTGTCCGGGAGTTTCGTAAACCTCAATTGTTAAACTTCCGAGTTTAAAACTATCCCCTTCGGATAGGTAGCCGTCTATAGGAGGGTTCAAATCGGCGTTTAGATACTTAGCAAACCCCGGCCAGAGCTCCTGCGATAGCAAAAATTTGTCCTTTTCGTTTATATAAACCGGCACTTCGGGGAAAAGCCCTTTTAACCTCTTTACAGCCCCGAAGTGGTCTATATGGCCGTGGGTTAGAAATATCCCCTTTAGGGTTAAATTTTTTTCTTCCAAAAAGCGAATTAATTTTTCCTCCTCCGCTCCGGGGTCGAATAGAAAGGCTTTACCCTTTGAGTAGAGAAGGGTCGAATTTACCTTTAAGGCGCCTACGAGGAAAACCTTAAAACCTCTCATTTTTTAATAGTTTGACAACAAAAGGATTTTTTTCTTCTAAAACTTCCTGTAAAAAATTCTTTTGGAGGTTGGTAAATGATTACTAGCAAAGAGCTTCAAACAAAGCTTAGAGAGCTGGAGGCTCGCCGCAAAAGCGAACAACTCGACAAACTTTCCTTCTACCGCGAACTTGTTAAACTTCTCTATTCGCTCCATGATGTTTTACTCGAAGAGGAATTAACCGAGAAGGAGTTAAACCGACTAATACCCACACTTTTGGTATTTTTAGAAGAGCAAATTTTGGAACTTCAAATGTTGGAACAGCGCAAGCAACCCGCTTAATTTGTTTTTCTTTTATCGGTTAATTTTTTTTCGCAAAACTTTTTAAAAAGCCTAAAGTTTCCATTTAAGAAGTATTTAAAAATTCGAATTTAAGCGGCTTTTTTTCAAAAAAATTTTCAATAAAAAATGTTGAAAAAATATAAAAAGGTTGACAACTACTAACTTGATGACTAATTTTTCCTAAAAATTTTTAAGGAGGGTGGAAAGATGGCCGAAAGCCAAAGGCTTCTAGGGGAGTTAAAGGAGCTCGAAAACCAAAGAAAAAACGGAACTTTGGACATGAGGGGTTTTTATCTCGGTTTGTTAAATCTATTGGCCTCCTTAAAGGATG
>JALVTI010000172.1 GCA_027035985.1 Aquificales bacterium
TTGGAGGTGATGGGCCCGGGAGGACTCGAACCCCCGACCGGGCGGTTATGAGCCGCCCGCTCTGCCACCTGAGCTACGGGCCCTTACCAAGGGTAATAATATAGCATAAAAGAGCCGGTTTTTCAATATTGCAATTGTCAAAGAAAATCCTAGCCCTTACGGCGGGCTTTCAAATTGTGTTATTATAAACTATTTTGCGGGAGGAAAACCATGATTCAGAGATACACCTACCTCAACGTTGCCGATAACTCTGGGGCTAAAAAAGTTCAGTGTATCGGTATCCCCGGAGGGGCCAGGAAGAAATACGCAACCCTCGGGGATGTGATTACCGTAACGGTTAAACAGGCTTCCCCCGACGGAAACGCCAAAAAGGGAAAGATTTATAGGGCTGTAGTGGTCAGAACCGCAAAAGAGGTTAGGAGACCCGACGGAAGCTACGTCAAATTCGACGACAACGCCGTTGTTCTGCTCAACCAATACGGGGAACCCCTCGGAACCCGTATCTTGGGACCCATCGCAAGAGAAGTTAGAAACAAGGGTTATACAAAAATAGCCTCTTTGGCACCTGAAGTTATCTAATCGGAGGAGAGCTATGGCGGCGAAGATTAAAACCGGCGACTTGGTCGTGGTTGTAAGGGGCAAGGACAAGGGAAAACAGGGAAAGGTTTTGAAGGTAATTAAGAAGGAAGAGAGGAATAAAAAGGGTGAGGTTATAGGGGTTAAAACCCGCGTGGTTGTGGAAGGGGTGAATTTGAGGAAGAAACACGTAAAGGCAACCCAAGTGTCCGAAGGGGGAATTATAGAGTTCGAAGCCCCGATAGACGTTTCCAACGTAATGCTCGTAGACCCCAAAACCGGTCAGCCCACCAGGGTTGGTTTCGAAGTGGTTGAGGAAAACGGGTATCTGGTCAAATACAGGGTTGCCAAGAAGAGCGGAACCCGTTTGGAAGTTGTTAGCAAGAAACCTATTAAGAAATAAGAGGGGTGAAAGGTATGGCAGAAGAAAAATACGTTCCCAGACTTTACAAAAAATACAAAGAGGAAGTGGTTCCTCTGTTAATTAAGAAGTTCGGTTACAAAAACCCCATGCAGATTCCCAAAATCGTAAAGGTAACCGTCAATATGGGTGTCGGTGAGGCGGTTCAAGACGTTCGTCAAATCGAAAGGGCTATGGAAGACCTGATGGCTATAACCGGTCAAAAACCGCAATTGAGAAGGGCTAAAAAGTCGGAAGCCGGTTTCAAACTCCGTAAGGGAATGCCCATAGGTGCGAGGGTGACCCTCAGAAAGGAGAGGATGTGGGATTTCCTCGACAAGGTTATTTCCGTAGCCCTACCCAGGGTTAAGGACTTTAAGGGTCTTAACCCCAGGTCTTTCGACGGAAGGGGTAACTACTCCTTCGGTATAGCCGAACAAATCGTTTTCCCCGAAATAGACTACGATAAGGTCGACCGTATTAGGGGTATGGATATAAACATCCATACCACCGCCGAAACCGATGAGGAAGCCTATTGGCTTCTGTCGCTGCTCGGATTGCCCATAAGGGCTACATAAATTTGGGAGGTAAAAGATGCCTTGCCTAAGTAAGAAGATTAAAGAGCTCGAAAAACCGCCTAAGTTTACGACTAGGTTGCACAAGAGGTGCCCCGTTTGCGGGAGACCCCGCGCTTACAGAAGGTATTTCGGTATGTGCCGTATCTGCTTTAGAGAATACGCCCTGAGGGGCGAGCTTCCCGGCGTTAAAAAAGCCAGCTGGTAATTGCAGTTTATATGTCGGGTTGGTAAGGGTTCGCCTTTGAGCGTTCCAACTGCCAACCCAAAACGAAGGGAGGAAGGAAGATGAGCATTACCGACCCCATTGCGGATATGTTTAGCGCGATAAAAAACGCGCAGCTCGTTAGGAAGGATTACGTCGACGTTCCCTCTTCCAAATTGAAGGAGAGGATTCTAGACCTCCTAAAGAGGGAAGGTTACATAAAGGACTGGGAGAGACTCGACGGTCCCGAACACAGGAAGGGAACCCAATACAAACTTAGGATTTGGCTCAAATACCTGGGACCCAGAAACACCAAACCCGCAATCAGGAATATCGTTAAGGTTTCCAAACCTGGTAGAAGGATATACGTTCCGGCAAGACTGGTTCCCTACGTAAAGAGGGGATTGGGAACCGCAATTATGTCCACCGATAAGGGTGTAATTACCGATAGGGAAGCCCGTAAGTTGGGTGTCGGTGGAGAAGTGATAGGTTTCGTGTGGTAATCGGGAGGTGAAACCATGTCGAGGATAGGAAAGACACCCGTGGTTATCCCCCAAGGGGTAACCGTTGATATAAAAGAGGAACACGACGGGGTGGTGGTTAAGGTAAAAGGTCCCAAAGGGGAGCTTCAACAGAAGTTCCACCCCACTATGCAGGTTTATATCGATAAGTGGTTAAATCCCAAAGACGGTAAGGAATACGACGCTATTTTCGTGAAACCCAAGGAGGGTATAAACCCCAAAACCTACGGACTCACCAAGAGGAAAATCGGAGCCCTATGGGGAACCACCAGGGCACTCATTAACAATATGGTCAAGGGTGTGACCGAAGGTTGGAAGATAGTCCTCGAAATTCACGGTTTGGGTTACAGGGCTGCCGTTAAGGGCAACACTTTGGAACTGCACCTGGGATACTCCCACCCCATACATTACCAAATCCCCGAAGGGATTAAAATAAGCGTTGTATCCAACAAGCAGAAGAAGATTGACGAGATACACGTAGAGGGAATAGACAAATACCTCGTGGGACAGGTTGCCGCCCACATTAGGAACTTCAGAAGACCCGACGCCTACAAGGGTAAAGGTATTAGATACGCCGATGAAGTTCTCCACCTCAAACCCGGTAAAGCTGCCAAGAAGTAATAGGGGGGTAAGAAGCTATGCCTAAGTTGATAAGCATAAAGAGAGAGCTCGGTAAGGTTAAAAATAGGCACCAAAAGAGAAAGAGAAGGCACTTGAGAATAAGGAAAAAGGTCTTCGGAACGCCCGATAGACCCAGGCTTTGCGTTTACAGAAGCGACCACCACTTTTACGCACAGATAATCGATGACACCGTAGGGCACACTTTGGTATCCGCCTCTTCTATAGATAAGGAATTTGTTAAGAGATACGGCTTTAGGGGCGGAAAATCGATTCCCGTTGTGGAGAAGGTTGCGGAGCTTCTCGTTGAAAGGGCTAAGGAAAAGGGAATTACCAAAGTTGTTTTCGATAGGGGTGGTTTCAAATACCACGGAAAGATTAAAGCTTTTGCCGATAAGTGCAGAGAGCTAGGTCTCGAAATGTAATTTGGAGGGAGGATTTGTTATGGGTGGCAAATCTATTGACCATATGTTGGAACAGAGGCAGAGGGAGCAGGGGATAAATCCCGAGGAACTGCCCCTCGAAGAGAGATTGATACAGGCTAAGAGAACCACCAGGGTAACCGAAGGTGGTAGAAGGTTTAGCTTTTCCGCTTTGGTTGTTGTGGGTGACAGAAAGGGACACGTAGGTTTCGGTCTGGGTAAAGCTAAAGAGGTTCCCCTCGCCATAGCCAAGGCCATTCAGGACGCGAAGAAAAAGGTTATAAGGGTTCCCATAATTAACGGAACCGTTCCCCACGAAGTGATTGGGCATTACGGTCCCACCAAGATAATCATCCTCCCCGCACGTAGGGGAACCGGTATCGTTGCCGGTGGTGCGGCTAAGCCGGTTTTCGAACTCGCCGGATATACCGACGTTCTGACCAAAATCGTAGGTTCCACCAACCCCCACAACGTTCTAAGGGCTGTTTTCGACGCGTTTTTACAGATGGAAACCCCCGAAGAGGTTGCCGCCAAGAGGGGCAAGTCTGTGGAAGAAATACTTGAGAACTACAGAATTTACGCAACCAGAAGGTATAAACACATCAGACTCTACTAATGGAGGTAAGCCGCTATGGCGGATAGGATAAAGGTTAAGCTCCTAAGGGGTTTGGCGGGTAAAAGGGACGAGCATATAACCGCCGTTCACTCCCTGGGATTGAGAAAAAGGGGTGACGAAAAAATACTTGCCGATGATCCCAGAACTTGGGGGAATATAACCAAGGCTTGGTATCTCGTGGGTGTGGCTTACAGGATAGATTTCAGCGGCGATATTCCCGTGGTTGAGAGAGACCTATCCGAGGAAAACGACAGGAAGATTTTGGTAAAAAACGGTGTTTATACCAACGGAAAGGGTGTCTATTACTTCTCCCGCATTCCCGACCTCGAGGATTTCCTAAGGAGAAAGGGTTATACGAAATACAAAAATTGGAAAGGGGAAATCGTAGAGATTTAATTTTTTCTCCCCTAATTTGTTTGTTTGGGGAAAACTATGCCAACTATAGTTGAACTGTATGAAACACTCAAAGAGAGTATAGGAGAGAAAGCGGCAAAGTTATTGACCCAAGAATTGGATAAACTCAAAAGGACTTCGGAAAAAAATCCCTCGTTGGAAGGATTTAGAAATATAGAAAACCGCTTGTCGGATATAGAAAACGAACTAATTTCCGTTAAAGGCGAATTGTCGATTGTGAAAACTAAATTGGAAAGTTTTGAAAAACATTTGGAAGGTTTAGAAAAAAGACTTTCCTCTTTGGAAAATCGTATTTGGTGGATAGTAGGTTTAATATTGGTTCAGTGGCTATCGCTTATGATGGTTACCCTCTTTAAGCATTAAATGGGAGGTAAAAACTATGGGTGTCGAATTGCATAACCTTCAGCCCCACGAGGGAGCTACCAGAGAGAGAAAGCGTGTAGGTAGGGGTATAGCCGCCGGGCAAGGTAAAACCGCCGGTAAGGGTCACAAGGGTCAAAAATCCCGCTCCGGTGATAGGACTCTACCCTGGTTCTTCGAAGGTGGTCAAACCCCTCTGCACCAAAGGATACCCAAGAGGGGTTTCAGACCCGTTAACCGCGTCGAGTATTCGGTTGTTAACGTTGGTAAGTTAAACGAACTCTTTGAGGAGAACGCCGAAATTACCCCCGAAGTTCTCGTTTCCAAGGGATTGGTTAGGAAGAACATGCCTGTTAAAATCCTCGGCGACGGCGAAATAACTAAACCCCTTATTGTTAAGGCGCACAAATTTTCCAAGTCTGCCAAGGAAAAAATCGAAGCCGCCGGCGGGCAGGCTATTGAGATTTCCTAACCTTTACTGGTTTTTCCTTTCCAGTTTATCCCCGTCCGTTTGGAAATAATTAACCCCTTTAATGGAAATAAGGGTTAGAACCTTTGACCGTTACGAGGAGGCTTTTAGATACTTCCTCCGCGCCGTGAGGGTTAACGAAAAACTGGTTCCCTACTTGGCGGAGAAATCCAACGCCTTTTGTCTGCTCTTGGAGGATTTCCCCAAAAGAGAATTGCAAAACTTGGTGCAGGGCGCTGAGAGTAGTTGCGTAAAGGTAGCCTTTCCCACGATGTTGGAGTTTGCACCGGAATACCTAAAGGTAGTCCTTATAGGGAACGAATACGACTTTAAAAACCTCGCAAAGGAGCTAAAAAACTTTCAAAACCTCAAGGGGTTAGCCGTAAAGATTGTCGAGACCGTTTATAGGTATAAGAGGGAAAACTTCAAGATAACCTACAACAGGAAGGTTTTACCCCTCGGGCTGAAGACCCACGTGATGGGTATTTTGAACGTTACGCCCGATAGCTTTTCCGATGGGGGGGAGGCTTTCGGCACCGCGAAAGCGGTGGATAAGGCTTTAAAACTAATCCAAGAGGGTGCCGACATTATCGATATAGGCGGTGAGAGCACACGCCCGGGTGCCAAACCAGTATCCGCGGAGGAGGAACTTAAAAGGGTTTTGCCGGTCGTTAAGGAACTGAAAAAAGAGTTGGAAAGGCAGAAACTGGACAAGGTTTGGATTTCGGTCGATACCTATAAGAGTGAGGTTGCGAATGCGGTCCTTCAAGAGGGGGCGGACATTATCAACGACATAAGCGGGCTAACCTTCGACCCCAAAATGGTCGATGTGGTCGTAAAATACCAAGCCCCCGTTGTGGTAAACCACATAAAGGGAACCCCCCAAACGTGGAGGGAAATGGTTATTTCCTACGACGATGTGGTTGGTGAAATTATCCGCTTTTGGGAGGAGAGGATAAACCTCTTGATGGAGAGGGGTTACGACGATAGGAATAAGGTTATATGCGACCCCGGTATAGGTTTCGGTAAACTTCCCGAACACAATGCGGAAATACTCAAACGCTTTAGGGAGTTTAAAACCATCGGTCAACCCCTAATGGTGGGCGTTTCGAGGAAGTCCTTTATCGGGGAGATATACAAATTGCTCCTGCAAAAGGAAACCAAACCCAAAGAGCGGCTGTTCGGTTCGCTCGCGGCTTTGGCTCCCGCCGTGGAGGGAGGCGCCCACATAGTCAGGGTTCACGATGTTGCTCCCACAAAGGAATTTTTGGCTGTATTGGACTCCATAAGGACATATGACCCCTACTATTTTGGGTAAGTAAAACTTTGCGAGGAACAAAAATGAGTTTGGAATATATATTGCTGTGGGTGTTCATAATTATGTTTACCGCATTATTGGCGTATATCGCTTGGGGTGATGAGATAAATCGGTAGGAGTTCTAATTTTTCTTATAACCCCCTTTAGGTTTACAAACGATAATTAGAACCTGCTATGGCTGTTAGGGATATCGTTATCTATCCCCACGAGGTTTTGAAAAATCCCACCCAAAAGGTGGAGGATATAAACGACGAGATTATCCAAATAGTGAACGATATGTGGGAAACGATGTACGAAAAGGACGGTATAGGGCTCGCCTGCAATCAGATAGGTATTCCCTATTCCATAATAGTGGTGGATACCTCCATTAAGGAGGGTGTCCAGCCGGTCAAACTTACCCTTATCAATCCCGAAATAATCGCCTCCGAGGGAAAGCAGACCTATAAAGAAGCCTGTTTGAGCGTTCCCGGCGTGGCGGCGGAGGTTGAAAGGGCTTACTGGATAAAGGTAAAGGCTTTAACCCCGAAGGGGCAGGAGGAGATTTTCGAGTTTGAGGGTTTCCCTGCGGTGGTGTTTCAGCACGAAATAGACCACCTTAGTGGAAGGGTTTTTCTTGAGCGCCTCAAGGGGGTAAAGAGGAGATTAGCCCTCGAAAAGTATAAAAAGGTTTTGAGACAACTCGAAAGGGCTAAAAAGAATAGGGAATCCGCTTAAGGGTCTCCGAAATGCTCCTTGTAGTACTCGCTTAGGGTTTTTCTAACCCTTTCCCTGAGTTCCCGATTTAGGAATTTCACGACCTCGGTAAATCTATCCTCCGTTTGCACCGAAGGGGGGAGGATAAAAATTCCTCCGTTGTCCTTTTTGAGGAGTTTAATGCCCCTCACCTCCAAAAGGTCGTCCAGAACTATATCGGCATACCCCAATAGGGTGGAATTTTTCATTCGGAGGGGGAAGGGGTAAAACTTCTTAACGCGAACCTCCATATTCCCTATATTTGATTAAATCCGCCGCAAGGCGGCTTTTGTTTAGCTTTATATTTAACCAGAGTTTAAAAAGCCGATAGGTTAGGTCGTTTCCGTAAACCGAAGCCGCCCGCCGTAGGAGTTGGTTTGTGTCGACCGAAGGCTCTTTAACCGCCTCCCTATACCCGTTTAGGAGTTGTTCGAATTTTTTGTCCCAGTAGAGGAGGGTTTTTTCGAATATCTCCCTTTGGAGTTCCAATACATCGCTACCGAAAATGGAAAAGTCGAGCCTTGCGCCCCGTGCGGTGAGTATGTTTTTAAGCTCTCCGTAATCGGAACTTAGTTTTTCCAATTGTTGTTTTACCTTTTTTATGTCTTCCTCTATAAGTTTCGAAACGGCGTAGGCGACGGCTTTTTCTGTGCGTATTTTGTCGGTGTAATTCCCGTAAAAGGAGAGGAGTTTTAATGCTTCACCCCTATCGGGAACGGCTACGAATATCCTCCCGTCGGCGTAGGAGATGTAGAAACCTCTCCTCAAAAGGGTTTCGGCTAGGTTTACGTCACCCTTTAGGGTGAAAGTGTAATTTTGCCTTTCCACCTTTTGGGTGGGGATGGGTTTGACCCGTTCCCCTTTGAGGTATTGGAAGGCTTGAAAACCGACCAACAGGAGAACGGATAAAAGGGTTAAAACCTGAAGGAGAACCCCCATAAGGTTATTTTGTAGCCGGTGGGGTGTTGGTTTGTTCGGTCTTTAACTCCTTGAGAAGGGCGTTTTGCTCTTTTTGTGATACGACCGCCAAAAGGAGGGAAAGGACTAGAAATAACCCCCCTAGGAAATAGGTGATTTTTACGAGTATAGTGTCGGCTTCTGTATTTCCAAAAATCGATTGCATAGGGTTTGAACCGAAGGCGAGGGCAAATTCCGAAGACCCTTTCTGGAAGAGAACAACAATTATTAATAGTATTGATACTATAACCAAAAGTGTTAGAAGTATAGTGCTCAACATTCCACTTGTATTTTAAAGATAAACTTGGATAGTTTAATGTTGAGGGAAATAATAGACTTCCTCCAAGGGGTTCGGGAGGAGCTTAAAAAAGTTGTTTGGCCATCTAAAGAGTTGGTTATAAGGGCATCGGAGGCTGTTATAATTTTTGTCTTGTTTTTCAGTCTATATTTGTGGATTTTCGACCTGATATTTGTTAAAATCATCTCTTTGGTTTTCAATAAACTCTAAGGGGCAATGTTATGGCTACCGGGGAAAAACAGGAACAGGAGCAGAAAAAGGAATGGTATGCCCTTCAGGTTGAGGGGGGTAAGGAATTCATAGCAAAAGAAAACCTCCTTCAGCTGATAAAGCAGGAGGGTTTGGAAGACCTGGTTGAGGAAATAGTCGTCCCCGCGGAGGAAAAAGTTGTAATAAAAGCCCTCGGTAAGGAGAGATATCGTTTGCCCCTTAGAGTTCCCGGAAGGGATACCGACAGGGAAATAGACGTTTTGGGAAAATACGGACTAACCACCTTTGTTATAACCCCCGAAGGGGAGGTTTACGTAAAGGAGAGCGTTGAGGGCGATACCTGTCAAGAGGTGCCGCCCATTTCAAAGGCTGGGCAAAAAATTCAGTGTAAAAAGAATAAGACCGAGGCGAAAATCGTTCTCGACAACAGGGTCTTCCCCGGTTACATCTTCCTCAAGGGGGTAATGAACGACAAACTTCTAAGGGTTATAGAGCGTGCCCCCCACGTTTATAAGCCGGTTATAGTCGGTGGAAAGGCGGTCTCCATACCCGAAGAACAGGTAATGGCTATTCTCGAAAAAGTCCGCAGAGGGGTAAAGGTCAAAAAGGTTCCCTTCCAGAAAGGGGAGCAGGTGCGTATAATAGAAGGTCCCTTTATGGGCTTTACCGGAACGGTCGAAGAGGTTATCCCCGAAAGGGAAAAGGTTGTTGTTATGGTATCCATCTTCGGTCGTCCTACCCCGGTAGAGCTCGATTACACCCAGGTGGAAAAACTTTAAGCCCACTTAAATAGGAGGATTTTGAGATGGCAAAGAAGGTGGTAGCCACCGTTGAGCTGATGATACCGGCTCAACAGGCGTCTCCCGCACCACCGGTCGGTCCCGCGCTCGGTCAGCACGGCGTCAACATTATGGAATTCGTTAAGGCTTTTAACGCCGCCTCCAAAGATTACGAGCCGGGAACCATTTTGCCGGTAGTAATCACCATATACAACGATAGGAGCTTCACCTTTATTCTGAAGACACCGCCCACATCCTATCTGCTCAAGAAAGCGGCGGGCGTGGAAAAGGGTTCCCCCGAGCCTAACAGGATTAAGGTTGGAAAAATCACCGTTAAGCAGTTGGAAGAGATAGCGAAGACCAAACTCAAGGATATGAATACCAACGACCTCAAGGCGGCTATGAGAACCGTTGCCGGAACCGCGCGCAGCATGGGTATAGAAATCGAAGGATGGGAGGGTTAACCGATGGCTAAAAGGGGAAAGAAATACATCGAGAGGGCTAAATTTGTAGATAAGAATAAGAGATATACCCTCGAAGAGGCGGTCGATATCCTCAAAAAAATGGCGGAAGAGGTTCCCAGGAACTTTGACGAGACCGTAGACCTCGCCTTTAGGTTGGGTGTAGACCCCAAATATCCCGACCAGCAGGTAAGGGGCTCGGTAGTCCTCCCCCACGGGTTGGGTAAGCCGATTAAGGTAATGGTTATCGCCAGCGGTGAAAAGATTAAGGAGGCTGAAGAAGCTGGTGCCGACCTCGTAGGCGGTGAGGAGCTCGTAGATGATATCCTCAAGGGAAGGGTTGACGTCGAGCAGTTCGACGTTGTTATAGCAACCCCCGATATGATGCCCAAAGTGGCAAGGCTCGGTAGGATTTTGGGTCCCAGGGGATTGATGCCTAACCCCAAAACTGGAACCGTTACCCCCGACGTTAAAAAGGCTATCGAAGAGGCTAAGAAGGGTAGGGTTGAATTCAGGGTGGATAAGACCGGAAACCTCCACATGCCCGTAGGAAAAATCTCCTTCGATAGGGAAAAGATCATAGAGAACTTGAAGACCGCTATAAACGCCGTGGTTGCGGCAAAACCCCCCGGAGCGAAGGGTCAATACATCAGAAATATCGCCGTATCCCTGACTATGGGTCCTTCTGTAAAATTAGATGTGAATAAGACCCTCCTCGAACTCCAACAAGAGGCGGCGTGATATAGGAGGAGAAGCAGATGACCGGTTATGTTGTGGACGTAAACAGACCTAACTTGGCGAGAAAAAAGGAACTCATACAGGGATATAAGGATAGGATAAAGAAATCCAACCTGGTGATATTTCTCGACTTCACCGGCATAGACGCGTGGCCTATGTCCCAAATCCGTATGGCTATAAAGGAAAAGGGTGGCGAAATGGTGGTCGGCCGTAATACCCTGCTGTTTAGGGCTTTTATGGATACCGCCGTAGCCGACCACGAGGACGAGGTATTTACGGGTCCTACCGCCGCCATCTTCTCCTACGGTGATATGGTTGAACTCACCAAGTACATCGTCGACGAGGTTTTGAAAAATTACGAAAGCGCAAAAATAAAGGGTGGATATTTCGTAGAACAAAATCAGTTTCTAAAACCCGAAGAGGTAGAGGCTATAGCGAAACTCCCCTCCAGGGAACAGGCTCTCGCTATGCTCATCGGGGCTATCAGAGGTCCCGTTCAAAAACTCTACAGCCTACTCAGGGCTGTGCCCCAAAACCTCTTGCTTACGCTTAAAGCTTACGAGGAGAAGAAAAAGGAGGGAGGTGAGTCTTAAGCTCCCCCCTCCAAAACCAAAAACTTTGAAAGGGAGGTAAAAAAATGGCTAACGAAAAACTCGAAAAGATTATCGAAGAGCTCGAACAGCTTTCTCTGCTCGAGATTGTTGAGCTCACCAAAATGATGGAAGAGAAGTGGGGCGTTTCCGCCCAAGCTGTTGCCGCAGTAGCGGCTGTTCCCGGTGCCGCAGGAGCCGGTGAGGCACAACAGGAAGAGAAAACCGAATTCGACGTTGTGCTCAAGAACCCCGGTTCCAACAAAATTAAAGTTATTAAAGTTGTTAGGGAAATCACCGGTCTCGGTCTTAAAGAGGCTAAGGCTCTCGTCGACGGAGCTCCCGCTAAGGTTAAAGAGGGTGTCTCCAAAGAGGAAGCCGAGCAAATCAAAGCCAAACTCGAAGAGGTTGGCGCCGAGGTCGAAATCGTATAACCAATCAACCTTCAACCTTTACACTTTCCCCTTTATCTTTACCCACTATCTCCGTTTGGTAATAGTCGCATAAGTCCGGTAAGGGACACCTTTCGCACAGCGGTTTTCTCGCCTTGCAGATATGCTTCCCATGCTCTATAAGCAGTAAGGAGAGTTCCAACCAATACCGTTGGGGGATTTTCTTCGACAAATCCTTTTCGACCTTTTCGGGGGTCTTTTCCTTGGTTAAACCGAGGCGGTTGGCTACCCGGATGAAATGCCTATCGGCAATAATGGCGGGTTTTTTGTAAGCCCCACCCACAACCATATGCGCCGTTTTCCGTCCCACTCCGGGGAGTTTGGAGAGTTTATCCACATCGTCGGGAACCTTTCCGTCGTATAACTCCAAAAGTTTTTTACAGCACTTTATTATCAGTTCCGCCTTTCGGTGGTGCCACCTTATATGTTTAATCCTCTCTGTGAGTTCTTCAAATTCTATTTCCACAAAGTGGAGGGGTTCTTTGAGTTCCCTAAATAGGTCTTTTGCGGTTTGGTTGACCTTTTTGTCGCTCTCCTGGGCGGCGAGTATAGCCATAACCAAAAGTTGGAAGGGATTTTCGAATTCCAATTCCAATCGGGGGTTGGGATAGAGTTTTTTCAGCCTCCTTATGATTTCCTCGACCTTTTTGACCAAATCCATCGGTTTTAAAAATTCGGGGAGAATAGAGAACTTTCAATGGAAGGTAGGAAGTTACCGATAGCCGTTTTCGTTTCCGGAAGGGGGACAAACCTCCAATCGATAATCGACGCCATCGAAAGCGGAAAGCTAGATGCGGAAATAAAACTGGTCGTTAGCAACCGTTCCAAAGCTTACGCCCTAAAAAGGTGCGAAAAACACGGGATACCCTACGAGGTTATACCTTCAAAAAAATTTAAAACCCACCAAGAGTGGGGAGAGGCTTTAATAGAAGCCGTAAAAAGAAGCGGTGCGGAGCTTGTAGTCCTGGCGGGGTTTATGAAAATAGTTCCCCCCAACTTTATAGAGGCGTTCGAAAACCGAATAATCAACATACACCCCTCGCTCCTGCCCGCCTTTAAGGGGTTGGACGCGCAGGGGCAGGCGTTCGACTACGGGGTGACGCTTACCGGTTGCACCGTGCATTTGGTAATCCCCGAACTCGATTCGGGTCCCGTTATAGCGCAGGCGGTCGTTCCCGTTTTGCCGAACGACACCGCCGAGACGCTCGCTAAACGCATCTTGGAGCACGAGCACCGCATATATCCCCAAGTTATCCAGTGGTTTGCCGAAGGGAGGGTAAGGGTCGATAACGGCAAAGTGGTCGTTTTGGGCGCCAAATACGGAACTCTGCCCTTTAACCCCCAATTGGAGAGGTTTTAATTTCTCTCCTCTTTGAGGATTCTTGTTTCCAACCAAACTTTTGCAGGGAAAAAATAAATTTTACCATTTATTATGAAAATAGTTGTAGCCGGCGGGAGTGGTTTTATAGGTTCCCACATAGTTAGGAGATTTTTGAAAGAACCCACCAATAGGGTTTGGGTATTGACAAGAGACCCAAAGAGGGCGGCTCTAAAATTTCCCCACGAAGAGGTCGACTTTATAGACCTCTCCAAAGGGTGGGAATTTGTAAAAGGTGCCTTTGAGGAGATACAACCCAATGTGGTGGTGAATTCGGTCGGTATCCTCTACGAGGACGAAAAAAACACCTACCAAAAGGCGCACGTGGAGTTTACAAAAAACCTTGTAGAGGCTTCTAAATTGGTATACCCCCAAAGGTTTATCCATATTTCCGCCTGTGGGGTTGGAAGAAATCCTTACAGCTCCTATTTCCGAACGAAGTTAAAGGCGGAGGAGGCGGTAATCCTCTCGGGGTTGCCTTACACGATTTTTAGACCTTCGATAGTTATGGGTAGGGGTCAACTGCTCTCCAAACAACTGAGAGAAAAGGCTAAATTTGCGCCCGTTATAGCGGTTCCAAAAACCCGCGTTCAACCTTTGCACGTGGAGGACTTAGCCGATGCGGTATACCTATCCGCGGAGCGGGAAAACCTCAAAAACAAAATTTGCGAAGTGGGAGGGGAGCAAATCCTATCCATGGGCGAATTTATGCGGAGGGTTCTTAAGCTCCTCGGTATGGAAAAACCGGTTGTAGAACTCCCATGGTGGGCTTTTATACCACTTTTGCCACTCCTAAAGGTAATGGGTGTAATGACGTGGGAGCAACTTATGATGGTTAGAACGGAAAATATTTGCCCCGACAACTGTTTGCCTAAAATCCTTCCCGCCTTGAGGAACCCCTTCGATATCGAACTTTAGGGGGGGTTTGTTTCTTCTTCCGACCTTTTAGCGGTTGGGTGTTTTTGATTTTTCCTTTGATGGATGGGGAATGTTTTGATTTTTTCCTTTCAAAGGGTTTGTTTTTTTGAAAGTTTGTTGGTTAGGGGATTGTGATTAACTTTTGAAGGATATTTTTAGTCTCAAAACCCTTATAGGGACATAACAACTAGACCAAGTCTGCATCTTCAACCGCGCCCTAACCGAGTTTCAATCCCTTCTAGGAACATAACAACTAGCGATAGCCAGCGGAGCTATTGCGTAGATGATGAGTTTCAATCCCTTTTAGGGACATAAAAACACCAGCTAAAAGCCCTTACACCCCCCACCAAAGACCAGTTTCAATCCCTTCTAGGGGCATAAAAACCAAGTATGCTAACTACGACGATATACATCTAAGATTGTTTCAATCCCTTATAGGGACATAACAACTGGCAATTCTTAGCGCGTTAACCGTGCTAAAATCGAGTTTCAATCCCTTATAGGGACATAACAACATGTTAAATAGTCGTATTATAGAAAAGAAGCCAACCAGTTTCAATCCCTTATAGGGACATAAAAACTAGACGAAGGAGAAGTTCAAGAGATTTCCAGCGGTTGTTTCAATCCCTTATAAGGACATAAAAACTCCTCCGCAATAACTCCCAGCTCGCGGATAAAAAAGTTTCAATCCCTTATAAGGACATAAAAACTCTTAAGAAGAGAACGGATGGGTAAAGGGCTATATTGTTTCAATCCCTTATAAGGACATAAAAACCAGCCCCAAACTCCCCCTAAAAAACTTGAGAAAAAAAGTTTCAATCCCTTATAAGGACATAAAAACCGCATATGGGGAAACATTGAGGAAAAAGTATCCCGAGTTTCAATCCCTTATAAGGACATAAAAACTAGAATTCTTTGTATTTCTTTCTCCTTTTCTGGATAGTTTCAATCCCTTATAAGGACATAAAAACCAAGGTGAGTCCGACCATATTAAGTTGTCAAGGAACCCAACCCCTACTTGGGTCTAAAGAATATCAAAACCACCAAAGGGTGTCAAGTAAAAATTGAACTTTCCGGTCAACCCTATATTGACATTAATTTTCCGGGGTGTGCCCTTTCGTTGGAACTCTAAGGTGAAATCCAATCCTGCAAAAGTTTTTTGCCAACTTTCAATCCTTAAC
>JALVTI010000173.1 GCA_027035985.1 Aquificales bacterium
CGGGCAATCCCGCCATTTTGAGGAGGGTTTTAATCTCCTGCTCCTTGGCACCTTCGAAAACGGGAGTAGCCATAGGCACGCCTTTCTTGGCGTATTCCTTAACAACCTCTTTGAAGCTATCGTCGTCGAGGCTATTAAGCCATTCCTCTATCTCTTTGGCGAGTTTTCCGGTTCTATCTCCCACCGAATAGATTTCCACAATACGTTTGGTAATCTCCTCGCGGTTTAGACCCTTTTGGAGCATTTCGCCGAGCTGTTCGCCCAGCTTTTTGGCGGCAAAACCGAGGTGGGTTTCCAGAATTTGTCCGATATTCATACGGGAGGGAACACCCAGCGGATTGAGAACTATGTCGACCGGTGTTCCGTCTTCGAGGAAGGGCATATCTTCGACGGGTAGGACTACCGAGATAACACCCTTGTTTCCGTGCCTACCCGCCATTTTGTCACCGACTTTAATCTTCCTCTTTTGGGCTATGTAAATCTTAACGAGGGTATTGACACCCGGTTTCAAACCGCCCTTTTCGAGCTGTTTCCTCTTCTCCTCGTAAATTCTGTCGAGGACGCGGGTTTGCAGCTTAAAGCGTTCGGTTATCTCGGAAATCTTCTTAAGTATTTCCTCGTCCTTTATGAACTTCTTGGGGTTGAGACTGATAATGGGGAGAACCCTATCGATGTTCTCCTCGGTAATCTTTTCACCCTTTTTGAGGATAACGGCGTTACCCACCTTTAGGTCTTCCTCTATCTCCAATCCCATCAGGAGTTCCTTGAGAACGATATTCCTTCCCTCCAGGAGGAGTTTCTTCCTCTCCTCGTATTCCCTTTCGAGTTTCTCCTTCTCCTCCCTTATAACGTCCTGTGCGAGTTTGTCCTTATTGGCTTTATCCTTCCTAACGAAGACCTTAACGTCTATAACGACACCTTCCAAACCGGGTGGACACCTTAGGGAGACATCCTTAACGTCCTTACTCTTTTCACCGAATACCGCCTGCAGGAGCTTCTCTTCGGGGGTTAGCTGCCCCTCCTCTTTGGGGGCAACCTTACCGACCAAAATATCGCCCGGTCTGACGTAGGTTCCAACCCTCACTATACCGTATTCGTCCAGGTGAGCTATAGCCTTTTCGGAAACGCCGGGTATGTTTCGGGTTATCTCCTCATCGCCGAGTTTGGTTTCCCTGGCTTCGGCTTCAAGCTCCTCTATGTGTATGGAGGTGTAAACGTCCTCCTTGACGAGCCGCTCCGATATAACTATGGCGTCCTCGAAGTTGTAACCCCTCCAGGGCATAAAGGCTACGATGACGTCCTTACCGAGGGCGAGTTCACCCCTCTCGGTGGAGTATCCGTCGGCTATAACCTCACCCTTTTCGACCTTCTGACCGGGTCTAACAATCGGCTTCTGGTTGAGGCAGGTATCCTGATTGGTTCTCTGGAACTTTTTGAGCTCGTATATATCGATACCCAAATCGTTGGGGTTATTGAAATCTATCTCATCCCTGTTGACGCGGATAATTATCCTGTCGGACGTAGCCTCTTCGACCACCCCTCCCCTCTTGGCAACAACTACGGCGTGGGAATCCCTGGCGATAACCTTTTCCATACCGGTGCCCACTATGGGGGAGCTGGTCTTTATCAGGGGCACCGCCTGACGCTGCATGTTCGAACCCATCAACGCCCTGTTCGCGTCGTCGTGTTCGAGGAATGGTATCAGCGACGACGAGGGCGAAACTACCTGTTTGGGGGATACGTCCATGTAGTCGATTTGTTTCGGATTGTTAATAATGTGGATATCGCTCTTCCACCTTACGAGGATACGGTCGGAGATGATATTCCCCTCCTCGTCGGTGGGGGAATACTGGGCTATAAACTTATCCTCCTCCTCGTAGGCGGCGAGCCACTCAACCTCGTCGGTAACCTTTCCGTCCTTAACCTTTCTGTAGGGGGTTATTAGGAATCCATACTCGTTGAGCTGGGCGAAAACGGTCGGGGAGGTCACCAGACCTATGTTCTGACCTTCGGGCGTTTCTATAGGACAAATCCTTCCGTAGTGGGAGGGGTGGACGTCACGAATTTCGAACTTCGCACTCTCCCTGGTAAGACCGCCAGGTCCCAGGGCGGACATACGTCTCTTGTGGGTTAGTCCGGTTAGCGGGTTGGTGTGGTCGAGGTATTGGGAGAGCTGTCCGGTTTTGAGAAAGTCCATTATAGTGGAGGTGATGTGCCTCGGGTTTATCAAATCCTGGGGTCTCAGGTCGGGGTTTCCGGTATTCACTATATTGGCTTTATCGCGGAAGCCCCTTTCCATACGGGCGACGCCCATACGGGCTTGAGCCTCGAGCAATTCGCCGACGGGGCGCACCCTTCTGTTTCCGAGGTGGGCGACGCTGTCGGTCTTATCCCTTTCGAAGCGTAGGTCTATAAGCTTTTTGACAATGGCGACGAGGTCATACCACTGCAGGAAGCGGGCTTCGTCCTCGGTGTAGTCCTTGACCGGTATGGGATTGATTCCCGCCTCGAAAAGTTTCTCCGCCAACTCCTTGGTTACGCGGGTTCCCTCTTTGTAAACCTCTCCGTTTACCTCTATATCCTTGGCGAGGGCAAGGGGAGGTATCTTGTCGAGAATCTCCACATCCTCGGGGCGCAGTTCTTTGGGTAGCTTGTGGGCGCGCGCGTTGAGTTTGACCCTACCGACGTGGGATAGGTCATATCTGTGGAGGTCTGCAAAGTAGGCACGCCAATAGTTTCTAGCCCTTTCGGCGAGGTTTTCGAAGGTGAGGGTTATCGGCTCCAGGGGACGCAGCTTTTTGTATATCTCGATTTTTGCGTAATCGGCAAAGCTAAATCTTGCGGGTACCCTAACGGGAGAAGCGTTTTCGGGAGACTTTACGGTGGTTTCCTTTATAACGGTTTCTAGGGGTATCTTAGCCCAGGGGGATTTGGTCGCCTCGTTGTTGGACACCGCGGTGAGGAAAACTATTTCATACCTGTCGTCCGATAGGAGTCTCTTGAGCTTTCCGATATTTTCTATATAGCGCTCCTCGATGAATTCCTCCTCGATTTGGGTATCCTGAACGAAAGCCTTATACCTTATCAGGGCGAATAGGTTGTAACCTTCGAGGTCTTCGAGGGTGAACTCCTCACCGGTTTCGGCATCGACAAATGCGCCGTCTTGGAAAAAGAGCTTTTTGGTTTCCGGATAGAACTGCTTCAGTATGTCGTAGGCGGTTTCCAAACCCCAAGCCCTGAAGACGAGGGAACCGCCCAGTTTTTTCTTATTAAGTCTGGCGTAAAATTCGTCGGAGGTCGAAGTGAGTTCGAACTCAACCCTTATACCCTTGTCGGAAACGACCGAACCCCTGTATATCTTTCTGGCGATGGGACCCTCTTTAGCCCTATCCTCCTTAATCTCGTAGAAGAGACCGGGAGACCTGATAAGCTGATTGATTATTATCCTCTCGGTTCCGTTGGTTATAAACGTCCCCTCTTCGGTCATTAAGGGGACTTCGCCAAAGTACACCTTGCGGGGGGGTCTAACCCACCACTTTACCCCGTCCTTGTCGACCTCTATGTGTCCCTTACCTTTGGGTGGTTCAAAATTCTCGTCCTCAACGCGGGTGGCAACCTGCAAAAGAACTCTCAAAGGTGCCGAATAGGTCAATCCTTTTTCCTTACACTCTTCGGGGGTATAGGGTTTTTTCCAAACGAGGTATATCCTCTTATTCTCCTTTTCCAAACAGCGAGGGCAAATCTCTCCGGGACCGCCCAACTCGGTTTCGCCCGGTTTGTAACCGCAAACGGGGCACTCCCAATCCCCTATCTCGTACCCTAGATATCTGAGTTCAACCCTCTCGTTGGGGTCTCTTAGGGGGAAGGTAACCCTAAAGAGGTTTTCCAAACCGGTCTGTTTCCTCTGTTTGGGATTTACGTGGTCTTGGAGGAACCTCTTATAGGAATCTTTTGGTATCTTTAACAGATAGGGTATAGGAACCAGGGTCTCTTTGGAACCGAAAAACTTCCTGGGAAGGGCTTCGTTGGGTTTGAAAACCCTCTTTTGGTCGGTCATAGTGTTGTTACCCCTCATGGTTAGAAACGCAACCTATTAATTATAAATTGAAGGGAGGGCAAATTCAATAGAATTAGGGTAAATTTGGTATATTATAACTCTTCACCAAAGCTTTTGCCAAAAGTTCCCAACCGTTTACCAAAACAAAGAGAACGAGCTTTAAAGGAAGGGATATAACCGTCGGCGGGAGCATAAAGACACCCAAGCCTATAAGAATAGTGGCTACTACAACATCTATAACTAAAAACGGTAAATACAGCAGAAAAGCTATTTCAAAAGCAGTTTTAATTTCACTTACCATAAAAGCGGGTATAAGAACCCACCAAGGAATTTTTTCAGGAACTCTTTCATTTTCGGGCAATTTTGCCATATCCATGAAAACTTTTAAAGTGCTTTTTTGGGTATTGTAGAGCATAAATTCCCTAAAAGGTTGAGAAGCCCTTTTTAAGAATTCCTCATCGGTTATTTCATTTTTTACATAAGGTATAAAAGCCTGAGTATAAACCTTATTAAATATCGGATACATTATGTAAAAGGTCAAAAAAAGTGCCAGCGAAATAATTACCTGATTGGGTGGAATTGTCGGGGTTCCTATAGCCTGTCTAACAAGTGCAAGAACTATAACTATTCGGACAAAAGTGGTAAACATTATTAATAACGAAGGAGCCAAAGAGAGAAGAGTTATAAGAATCAGTAGCTTCAAAGGGGTGGATAACTTAACCCCTTCCGTTGCCAAATTGATGGTAATATCTCCCGCCATCGGTTTTAATCTCCGATTTTAGAAATTTTCACAAAACCGCCACTTTTGGAGTATCCCCAAACTTCAAAATATTTTTCTCTTGGTGTTTCTATTTCAACAAAAATTAAATAACCTTCTCCCATAAATGGAAGAACTTTTTTTATTTTCATCCTAAAATCGGGTGCAAGTTCTATATCTCCCTGAGTTAGGAACAAAATATTTCCGTATCTCTTTTTTAAAAACCAAAAAATCCCCCCTAAAATGGTTATAAAACCAATAACTGCCAGATAAAGATATATAAAAAAGGAACTTTGAAGGGACATATTACATAGTTTGAACCACAAATGAAGTAAAGTAAACCGCTTTTATTCCTCCCTCGGGTAAGAGAGCATTCAACCTCTTTAAAAGTTCAATTTTCAATCTTTCCCTTCCTTCGGGAGTTCGTATGTCCTTGTAATACTTACTACTAATCAAATCGATAATTGCATCCTTTATAGCGGGCATATATTGGTTTACCTCATTTTGGATTTTTTCATTTAAAACTTCTACCGTTATAGAAACCTTTAAAAACCTTTGAACATCGGTATCCGCAAGGTTAACCACAAAATCCCCTATGGGGACAAATATCCCCGGCTTTGCAAGTTCCTCCAATTCGGGAGGGGGCTTAGGCTTTTGAACAGTTTTGTTTTCAGTTCCATTTGTAGATACCGTTTGCTCCTCTTTCTTTTCCTTTTTAAGGACTAAAAAGTAATAAGCCGCTCCACCACCCGCGGCACCCAAAATAAGTAATAAAAGGAATAAAAGAATAAGTTTTTTCTTTCCCCCTTTTCCACCTTCCTGCTGTCCCTGCTCTTTTTGCTCCTCAGCCATTACTTAGTCCCTCAATTTATTAATTAACGCTTCAGTTGTATAGTTGTATCAAGAATAGTTTGACCGGTTTGAATAACCTTTGCATTAGTTTGGTATGCTTTCTCGGCGTTAATCATATTAATCAGTTCTTGAGCTACATCCACGTTGGAGAGTTCTAACACTCCACTCCTTATTTGAGACCTAATACCCGCACATTCCAATAAGGGAGATACAGTTTGAGATACTTGGAAAAGATTGTTCTCTGTAGGTTGTAAAACCCCTTTATCGTTGAAATAAGCCAAAGCCAATCTATAGAGGTCTAAGTTCTTTCCATTGTTATAGACTGCCGTTATTGTTCCATCACTTCCTATATTTACCGACTGAACCATTCCCGCCGGATAACCGTCTTGAGCAAAATCGAGTGAGAAGTTTACGGGATAGCTAGTAAGTCCTTGAAAAGACCACTTTTGAACGGAAAGTATTCCTTGAGGGTCTTGTAAATCTATATCGGTATTAGTAGTAATTCCCGAAGGTGTCCAAGTACTACTTGACGCCAATCCGCCAAATGTTCCATCGGAATTGAACACCGCTATATCAAACTTGAACGAACTTCCATCGGTTAAACTACTTTCCCCGTTTAAATCGTACCATTGCCCATTTTCATTTTTTAAGGTATACACCTGCCACAAATTGTCCAATCTCAATCCATTACTGGGTGTCCCCGATGTAGTTGTCGTAGATAAATTGTAGTAATTACCCGAGCTATCCTTTAAATAATAGCTACCCGCCGTTTTATCATAAACCAAATCATAGGTTCCTGAAGGGGTTGTTATTCCACTTCTGATAGTAAAAATTTCATCGGTGGAATTCACTGTAGCAGTAGTAGTTGAAGCATCTACATAATAATAAGTTCCTCCACTTTGATAGTAAAGGTTTCCATTGTCATCCAAGTAAACATAGTAACTATTACCGTTACTATCGGTAACCTGAACGGCTGGTAATTTTACAAAGAAAACCGACACATCGTGGGCATTTCCTTGACTATCATACGCCTTTAAGGTGTAAGACGCATTATAGCTAGTCGAATCGGTGGGGTTAAAGGTAGTAGAAACTATAGAAGTGGTAGGGTCTAAATTAGCTCCCTCTTGGGTATAAATCTCCGTTGTAGCCTTTGGAGGCAATTCGACGGGTATTCTAACAGTCGATAAGCGGGGACAACTTGTCGCCGTTTGGGGGTTATCCAATTGGGATATATCGTAAGCCATTAATTTCAGCCCACTTTGGTGAACTAGGTACATATATTGACGTCCTGTTTTAGGGTCTACCTCCGTGGCGAATTTTAATTCGCCATCGCGGGTATAGTAGTTTTTCCCATTAGCATCTTGCACCACCAAAAAACCATCCCCGTCAATGGCTATGTCTGTATTTATACCCGTTTCCTTAAAAGGTCCTGGTGTAAATATCGTTTGAGTTGCGGCGGTAACAACACCACCCCCAAAAGTTGTATGAGTTACAGAATTACTCAAAGCGTTGTAGTGCATTATGTTTTGAAGAACAATATCCTGAAATATGGGGCGACTTTTTTTAAAACCTATAGTATTAGCATTGGCTATATTATTGGATATTATATCTAACCAATCCTTAGAAGCTTTTAAACCTGTTAAGGCTACATAAAAGGACCTAAACATATCTTTCCCTCCCTAAGTAAAATTATTGTTATCACAAACTTTTAAGGTTATTCCTCAAGCACTCCCTTTTAAAGTAGTCTTTTCCATGCTCCTATCGGTGTGCGAGATATACCCCACCATCCAGGGTGAGGGATTTCTAATAGGTTCGCCGATTACCCTCGTGAGGTTCCAGGGGTGCAATATCTACTGTTCCTGGTGCGATACGAAATACGCCATCCCCTTTAGGGAAAACCTACAGATACCCCTCGAGGAGGTTCTGAAAAAGCTCTCCTCCATAGGGAGGGAACACATCTTAATCACCGGTGGGGAACCCTTCGCCCACCCCGTGTTGGGGGATTTTGCCGAAATCCTCATAAAGGAGGGGTATTTCGTCCAGATAGAGACCAACGGAACCCTGTGGCAGAGCAAATTCGAGAGCCTGCCGCGGGAGCGCTTTTACATAAGCCTCTCGCCGAAATATTCGGTTGACTACAAAATAGACCCAAAATTTAGCCGCTTCGCGGACGAACTCAAGATGGTTGTGGATAAAAACCTAACCCTCGAGGTGTTGTTAAGGAAAGAATTTCTCCCCCTGGTGGAGCAAAAGAAACTGATACTCCAACCGGAGGGAAATAGGGAGGAAAACGTCCAAAGGGCGTTGGAGTTGATAGATGAACTCCTAAAAAGGGGATACTACGCGAGAATTATCCCCCAGATGCATAAGCTAATAAATCTCCCTTAAATGGAAAGGGTTTTGGAGGAATTCGGCAAGTGGTTTTTAAACCTAGCCCTCGCGTTGGCGATAGGTCTGATTATTCAACCCCTGGCGAAGGGAACGTTTGACCTGGGCGCGGCATTGAAAACGCTTTCGGTAATAGCCATTCTCCTTGCCTTTGGTGGAACTTTCCTTTATTTATCCACTAAAGTGGGAGGTAGCAAAGATGACCTTTGAAGATGTGGTTCTCCTAATAGGAGCTTTCGCTACTATTGTGGGTTTTATAGTTTTAGCCCTCGCCCTTTGGGAGATAAAGAGAAAGAGAACAAACCCTTAAGGGGTTTTTAAGGTTATCTCCGTTCCCACCCCCTCGTCGGTAAAGATTTCCAACAATATCGAGTGGGGAAGCCTTCCGTCGACTATGTGAACCTTTTTAACGCCTCCCTTTAGTGCCTCAACCGCGGAGCGGACTTTCGGTATCATGCCCCCTCCTATTGTGCCGTCCTTTATAAGTTCCTCAACCCGGTCGTCCTTTAACTTCTTTATGAGGTTACCGTTTTTATCCTTTACCCCTTCGGTGTCGGTTAGGAATATAAGCTTTTCCGCCTTGAGAGCCTTGGCAACCTCGGCGGCGGCTATATCGGCGTTTATGTTGTAAGCCTCCCCCTCCTCTCCAACCCCTATGGGAGCTATTACCGGGATATAGTTTTGCGCTATCAAAACCTGCAAAAGGCGGGTGTTTACCGACGTTATCTCCCCAACCAAACCTATATCCGCCGAAGGCGGCTCTATACCCAATTTTTCAACGAAATATTTCCTATCGATTTTCCGCGCCCTTAGGAGTCTCCCGTCCCTACCGGAGAGCCCGACGGCGTAAACGTCTTCACCCGAATGTTTGTTAATAAGGGCAACGATATCTTTGTTTATATCGCCGCTAAGCACCATCTCGACAATGTGCATAACCTCTTCGGTGGTTTTCCTTATTCCCCCGACAAACTCGACCTCTATACCCAGCTGCTGGAGCATTCGGTTTATATGCTTCCCCCCTCCGTGGACTATAACGGGATTTATCCCCACAAGTTTGAGGAGAACGACATCCCTCGCAAAGGTCTCGCGCAGTTCCTCGTTTACCATTGCGGAACCGCCGTATTTAATGACGAAGGTGCGACCCCGGAATTTCCTTATATAGGGGAGTGCCTCCAAGAGGACTTCCGCCTTTTGGATAAGTTTTTCCACCATCGGGTTTTTATCTTCCACAAATACCTTTAAAGGGTGAAAGAATGGAAAACCTCATGGGGGACTCGATTTAAACAACCTACCCTTTAAGTGATGGGGAGAAAACCGAACCGCCTTATAAGGGAAAAAAGCCTATATTTGAGACAGCACGCGTATAACCCGGTCGATTGGTTCCCATGGGGGGAGGAGGCTTTCGAAAAAGCCCGTAAAGAGGACAAACCCCTATTTATCTCCATAGGGTATTCCTCCTGCCACTGGTGCCACGTTATGGAGAAAGAGAGCTTCGAAGACCCCGAAATTGCGGAAATCTTAAACAAATACTTCGTCCCCGTAAAGGTAGATAGGGAGGAGCACCCCGATGTGGACGCCTTTTACATGGACGCCTGCATAGCCCTAAACGGACACGGCGGATGGCCTCTCACCGTTTTCGCCACCCCCGATAAAAAGCCCTTTTTTGTGGGAACTTACTTTCCCAAAAAGAGCCGTTGGGGTCGCCCGGGGTTGAAGGAACTCCTGCTCTACATAGCCGAACTCTGGCAAAGGGATAGGGAAAAACTCCTTTCCTCGGCGGAGAAAATCTTAAAAGCCCTTCGGGAGAGGAGGGATTACGCCCCCCGCAGTGGTGCGAGCTTATCGGAAGATGTTTTGCACCTCGCCTTCGAACAGCTAAGGGCTATGTTTGACGAGGAGTTCGGAGGTTTCGGCGAAGCCCCCAAGTTTCCCACACCCCACAAGTTGATGTTTCTAACCCGCTACCACTACAGGTATAAAAACGGGGAAGCCCTAAAAATGGTCGATAAAACCCTCCTCCATATGAGGTTGGGAGGTGTATACGACCACCTGGGGGGAGGGTTTCACAGGTATTCCACCGACAGGTATTGGCTTCTGCCCCACTTTGAAAAGATGCTCTACGACCAGGGAATGCTCATTTTCGCCTACACCGAGGGGTATCAACTCCTAAAGAGAGACCTCTACAGGGAAACGGTTGAGGAGATAGTCCGCTATTTGGAGAGGGAAATGCTTTCCCCCGAAGGGGGATTTTACTCGTCCCAAGACGCCGACAGCGAGGGTGAGGAGGGAAAATTCTACACCTGGAGTTTGAAGAAACTCAAAGAGGTCTTGACCGAAGAGGAATTCCAAATAGCGGTTGAAGTTTTCAACCTCTCCCCCGAGGGGAACTATTACGAGGAAGCCACCGGTCAGAAAACGGGAAGGAATATCCTCTATATGGAAAAACCGACCGAAGACCTCGCAGAGGAACTAAACATTCCAAAAGACCGCCTGGAGGAACTCCTAAAGGGGATTAAGGAAAAACTCCTTAGGGAGAGGGAAAAGAGAGTTAAACCGGCTATCGATACCAAAATACTGACCGACTGGAACGGTCTAGTTATAGCCGCACTCTCCTATGCGGGGCGCACCCTCGGTAAAGATAGATGGATAAAAACCGCCCGTAGGGCGGCGGATTTTATTTTGGAGAATCTATCCACCCCCGAGGGGAAACTCTACCACCGATACGCCGACGGAGAGGTTAAATACGACGGCTCTCTCGGCGATTACGCCTACACCATTTGGGGACTCCTCGAACTCTACAAAGCCACCCTTGAGGGGAAATACCTAAAAAATGCACTCCTCTTTGCGGAGTATTTGATAAAACACTTTTGGAACGAAGAGAATGGGGGATTTTTCCTCACGGCGGATTACAAGGAGGATATCCCCCTCCGAAAGAAGGAGTTTTACGACGGGGCTATCCCCTCGGGGAATTCGGTTGCGGCTTACAACCTCATAAGGCTCGGTAGAATTTTGGGAAGGGACGACCTCGAAAACTACGGCAGGCGCACCCTCGAGGCGATGGCGCCCCACATAGCCCGCGCACCGGTAGGCTACACCTTTGCCCTTATAGCGCTCGACCTCGCCGTAAACGGGTCTAAAGAACTTTTCATAGTCCCCGCAAAGGACGACGATAGCTATAGAGACCTACTAAAGGAGATAAATCCCAAATTCCTCCCCGACCTGGATTGGTTGAAGGTTGACGATACTACAAAGGGTTTGTCGGAATTTCTCAAAAACCTCCAACCGAAGGAAGGAAAAACCACCTATTACCTGTGTAGGAACTACGCCTGTGGGCAACCGACCGATGATTGGAAAGGAATTCTGAAGGAACTTCTTTAGTTTCTTTTTTCTTTTATAACCTCTTGGAGTCTTTCATAACGCAATCCCCGAGGGGTAAGGGTTAAATTAAATAACCCTTTATGGGTTTTTGGGACATTCTCTTTTTACTCCTTGTATTGGCTACCATAGGTTTGGGAGCTTACGCCTTCTACAGGTGGAGGAAATTTAAAAAGCTCTTCTCTTACACTAAGGAGATGGTTGGCAAACGAGTTGAGGATTTGGTAAATATCCCCTCCCTCAAAGGGGTTCAGGTTCCCATAAATATCCCCAAAAAGGGGGATGTGGTTATCTACTTTTACGGGGCTAAGTGTAAGTTCTGCCCCAAACAGGAGGAGGAACTTAAAAAACTTCCCAAGAATGTGAAACTGTTCAAGTTCGACGTGAGAACCCGCAAGGGGAAAATTACAGCCGCCATATTCAGGGTTGCCGTCCTACCTTCGGTTATCGTTTTGAGGGACAGGGTTATCAAGGGATACTTTACCGGTTTCGTTACGGCGGAAAAGGTAATAGAGGCGTTAAAGGGGAAGAATTAAGCCTCCGCGGTTTCCTCCGCGGTTTCAAAGGTTTTTGCCCTTTCGAGTATCTTTACCACAACCCACCTTTTGGTTTTGGAAAGGGGTCTGGTCTCCCTGATTACCACCTTGTCGCCGACCTTGCACTCGTTGTTGGGGTCGTGGGCGTGGTATTTCTTACTCTTTACAACGGTCTTTCCATAGAGGGGGTGGGGGAACTTCCTATCGACCTTAACGACAACGGTCTTATCCATTTTATCGCTAACAACTATGCCGACAAGCTCCCTTCTCCTCTCGTGCCACTGCCTTTCCCTTCTTTCAGCCATTATTCTCCTCCAAATATTTTGGGTAGAAAACCGAAAAGGAATATTTTAAAGGAAAACCCCATTAAGGTTTAACCTCTATCTCCAAACCTTCGGGGGTGAGCCGGTAGATTATAAGTTTTCCACCCTTCGGGGGTTCTCCACTTTCCTCCCTCACGAGGACGGGAATTTCACCTTCCCCGCAGAGGAGGTATGCGTCGACCTCACCCCCGGAGGGTATTCTGTAACCCTCGCAACCCAACTGTTGGGAAACCACTTCCAAAATAGCCCTTTTGAGGTCACCCTCTAACCTCACCTCCGTGGGGATACCGAGGCGGTTCAAGATTTCTGCACCCTCAGAGGGGTCTATATTGCTTCCCGTATATCTCCTATATTTGGTATAGGAGAGGTTTACCACTCTAGGTGTGTAGGGTTTGGGATAGATGTCCCTTACTTGGGTAAGCTCTCCACCCGCCAACCTTTGGATGAGTCTTATAGCCATTCCCTGCGCGTGGGGGATGTTTTCTATATCGACGTTCCTCTCGAAGCGGTAGGAGCTTTCGGTTCTTATGTCGAGACGCTTTGCCGTTTTCCTAACCCTAAAGGGGTCGAAATGGGCTGTCTCTAAGAGTATATTTTTCGTCCCTTCGGAAACGGCACTCTCGCTTCCGCCGATTATTCCGGCGAGGGCTAAAACCTTTTTGTCGTCGGCTATAACGAGGTCTCCCCTCTCGAGGGTGTATTCCTTACCATTTAAAGCCAAAAACCTTTCCCCGCCTTCGGCGGGCTTTACCCTTACCCTTCCCTCAATCTTGTCGAGGTCAAACGCGTGCATCGGGTTGCCTTCGGTAAAGAGGAGGTAGTTCGTTATATCGACCACGTTGTTTATAACCGCCTCTCCGAACTTCCAGAGCGCGACCTGAAGCCAGAGGGGGCTTTCCCCAACCTTTACATTCCTTATAACGGCACCCCTGTATCGGTCGCACCCCTCATCGAGGATTTCTATCTCAATTCCCTCCCCGAAGGGTTTGGTTATATCGATTTTCTCCCCCTTTAGGGGTCTTCCGTAGAGGGCGGAAACCTCCCGCGCCAGTCCTTTGACGCTGAGCAGGTCTCCCCTGTTGGGGGTTATATCGAGTTCGATTATAGGCTCTCCCAAACCCAAAAGGGTTTTAACGTCGGTTCCCAGTTCCACTTGGGGGTCGCGAAACTTAAAGACCCCTTCCGAGGGAACACCGACGAGCTCCTCTAATCCCAAAAACATACCTTGGGAGGTGATACCTTTGAAATCCCTCTCCGCTATGTGGAAGTCTCCTATCCTTCCACCCGGGAGGACGAGGAAAACCTTATCCCCTTCGCGGACGGTTTTGTCGTTGGTGCATACCACCACCTTTTGGTCTCCGATATCGACCTCACACACCAAAAGTTTTTTTAGTGATGGATGCCCCTCCGTTTTTAGGATTTTTCCCACAACGACCTTTTCCACATCGGGGTTTCCGAAGTAATCGAGCGTAGCCTCCACCGAGTGGGTGTTCAGTTTTTCCACCAACTCCCGTGGGTCTATATCGGAAACGTCCACATAGCGGTCTAAAATAGAATAGGGAACGCGCATAGTTTAAATAATTCTCCAGTAAACCAAAAGTGGAACCCTTATAGGAAAATATGAAAAATTGGAATGAAAGAGATAAAAAGTTCACCAACAAAAGAAAACGAAATTCAAAACTATCCCTGTTATGAAGATGATGAAATAGACCTCTATAAACTTTGGTTAATATTAAAAAAACGTTTTAAGTGGATTATTGGAAGTCTTTTAACTTTTTTAGTCATTGCGATTATTTACCTTCTTATAGCTCCTCCCGTTTATAAAACGGGAGCTGCTATATATCCAACAAATGTTAGGGTTAAAATCTCTACTATAACTACCTCCGTAGTAGATACACTTTTACTTTCAAATGATATGCCCAACTTAGTAGCGGTTTTACAAAGTAAATTATGTTAAAAAGTAATTAAAAACCTTAACCTATTACCGATTCTATTTCCCGATAAATGGGATAATCAAAAACTTGAGAAGACCCCAATAATGACCCAACTATCCTTGACGGTAAAAAAAACTTAATGATAAGTGTTAAACAGGATAAAAATACTAAGGTCGTGAAACTTAGTGTGGAATTCCCTAAAAATCCAAAATTAGCCTTCTTAATAGCACAAAATCTATTAATAGAATCGGAAAAATTCTTAAAGAAGCAAACAGTAGATTTATTGAATAAATACGAAACCTATATAGTTACCCAAATAAGGAAAATAAAAGAAAGCATAAACAAATTGCTGCAGTCCAAAAACAATAAAGTTGAGTTAAAAATTTTGCCTTCCAATTCAAAAAAACAAACCATCAATATCAAGCTTTACACTTTTACAGTGTAAAGTTAGAAAAACCTTTTGAAGTTATAAGTCCACCCTATATCCCCGATAAGAAAAAACCCTACAAACCAAAAAAGGGTTTAATATTAATAACCGCCATAGTTAGCGGATTATTATTTTTAGCCTTTTTCATAGAGTGGCTTGAAAATCTAAAAGAGCAAAGAGAAAAATCTTAACTTTCTTTTATTTCATAATCCCATTCCACGGTAGCCGTAGCCTTCAACATAGCGGAGACGGAACAATACTTCTCCATAGAGAGTTTTATTGCCTGTTCTACAGCTTTTTGGGGTAAATTTCCTTTAAAAAAGT